>JAXHTV010000014.1 GCA_034189865.1 Pseudomonadota bacterium
CGAAGTTGGTCTCCAGTCCCCAAAGTGCCACCAGATACTGCGGACGCACGCCGAATTCGGCGTGAACCCGATCCAACAGCGCGCGGTGGGTTTGCATCATCGCCTGGCCGGTTTTAATGCGTTCTTCGGTGACGCTGCGCTGCAAGTAGTACCAAAAGGTGTAGATGAATTCGGATTGCCCCCCGCGATCTTTTTCCAGTACGTGTTGGCGCTGTTGAACGTTGGAAAAAGTGCTCTCCAGGGTGGATGGCGAGATCCCGCGCTGTTCGGCTTGTTGCCGCAAATCGGCAAGGCAGGTGTCGAACGACACATGGTCGGCGAACAGCGGGGGTGCAAATAGAATGGTGGACAAAAATCCGAACAGTGGGGTAAGCCGGAAACGGGGGGACATCAACAGGCTCCAATCCGCAAGTGGTGTATGGCCGGTGCCTTGGGTAGGGTCATTATAACGATGGCGCAGCCGGGTCGGAATCGGTTTGCCGCGACTGTGATTCCATGCGGAGTGCCTCAAGCAATCCTTGGTCGGCATGGCCGTCTGCCGGTAAGCCGGCCTGTTGTTGGAAAGCGCGGATGGCGGCCCGCGTTTTGGGACCCAAGCGACCGTCCGGTTCGCCACTGTCAAAGCCCAGGGCCGTCAGTTGGCGTTGAATGGTTTCCATCTCCGAAATTCTCAGCGCCTTCTCTTCGGGGGGCCGCTGCGCTAACTCGCCGCCGCCGACGATGCGGTCTGCCAAATGTCCTACCGCCAGCGCGTAGGAAATCGATGCGTTCCAGCGCATGATGACCCGGAAGTTGTCATAGACGATAAACGCCGGCCCCCGGTGACCTGCCGGTACGAGGATGGAACCTTGCAGGTCGCTGTTGGCCAAGGGGCGGCCATCGGCCCGAGTGATACCCAGGGCCTTCCACTCCGTCACAGACTTGCGCGTGCTCAAGCCGGATTCCGCCCAGGGGAAATCCGCTGGTAATCTAACCTCCCGGCCCCACCGTTCTCCCGGTTGCCAACCGATG
Source organism: Pseudomonadota bacterium (assembly GCA_034189865.1). Lineage (NCBI taxonomy): Bacteria > Pseudomonadati > Pseudomonadota > Pseudomonadota bacterium. The sequence continues at coordinate 1,012 of JAXHTV010000014.1, forward strand.
ATTCGCAAGAAGTTCGCAGAAGACGCGAAAACGTCCGGCAGGCTGTTCCAAAGATCAATCTGACCATCGCCGTTGCCATCCACCGCATGTGCGCGGTAGGTCGAAGGTATGAATTGGGTATGCCCCATGGCGCCTGCCCATGATCCCCTCATGGCGTCCAGTTCGATGGCTTGTGAATCCAGAATGTGTAAAGCGTGGATAAACTCGTGGCCGAAAAATTCACTGCGACGCGTGTCACAGGCCAGCGTGGCCAGCGAGTCGAGTACGGGCAGTTTGCCGAAGTAACCGCCGTAGTTCGTCTCCAGACCCCAAAAGGCCACAAGATAGCGGGGCGGTACGCCGTAACTTCGGTAGACGTCCGCCAGCTGCGCTTGGTGCTGGGCCAGTTTGTCCCGGCCGGTGTCGATCCGCTTGGGACTGACGGCACGATCCAGGTAGCTCTGAAAGCTGGAGACGAATTCCGGTTGCTTGCGATCCAGCTCGATGATGCGCTCGTTGCGCTCGATGCTGGGAAACGCCGCTTCCACGGTTTGGGCCGAGACGCCATCGGCCAGCGCGCGGCCACGTAACTCGCTTAGGCAGTCATCAAACGGCAACGGCTCGGTTGTTGAGTTGGAAGTGATACCAAGCGCCGGTGTCAGCACACCGAAGATGCAGGCACAGGCGTATACGCGTGATCGGCGGCTGATGGCTCTCATGGGGCTAGTTATCCACGACCCGTTCATCGGTTAGTTAAGCGTTTGCAGATTATAACTGTTCGCGTGGATTTGCCATCGCTCGGGTTCGGTCGATGGGTGCGCCGCAGATGCTGATGTTTGTAAGGGCGGGTTAATGGTCAATCCCCCACAGGGAGTTACCGAAATCCCTGTGGGGGAGGTGACACTTACGAATCAAGCGCGTGGCAATTGACCTCCGCTATGCGGTTAGATCAGCGATGCCGCATGGGCCGGCCGTGTCACGCGTTTTTTCATTCGGCTAGATCTTTCTCTCGCGGCCTTCCCAGTACTTGTCGCGCAGGAAGCGCTTGTAGAGCTTGCCGGTGTCCAGGCGGGGAAGTTCGTCGATGAAATCGATGGAGCGGGGCAGTTTGTATTTGGCCAGGCGCTCCTTGCAGAAATCCAGCAGCTCTTCTTTTAAAGCTTCGCTTTCTTCGACACCGGCTTTGAGTTGGACGACGGCTTTGACTTCCTCACCCCACTCGTCGTTGGGGATGCCGAACACGGCCACATCCGAGACTTTCGGGTGCTCGATCATGGTTTTTTCCACTTCAGCCGGGTAGATGTTGACGCCACCGGAAATGATGAGGTCTTTGGCCCGGTCGCAGAGAAACAGCCAACCGTCCTCATCCAGCATGCCGATGTCGCCCACGGTGAAGAGGCCGCCGCGGAAACTTTCCGCCGTTTTATCCGGCGCTTTGTGATACTCGAAGGTGCCCACCATAGAGGACATATACACATGGCCGGGTTCGTTCGGTCCCAGTTCGTTACCGTTGTCGTCGAAGATTTTTACTTGCGAGCCGGGCCAGGGTTTGCCGCAGGTTCCGGGCTTCTCGAGCCAGTCTGCCGACGTGGCCAGAGTGCCGCCACCTTCGGTCGCGCCGTAGTATTCGAACAGCACAGGGCCCCACCATTCGATCATTTTGCGTTTGGTTTCCGGGTTGATGGGCGCGGCGCCGTGAATGATGCACTGCACACTGGAGACGTCGTACTTGCTGCGTACCGCTTCAGGTAGATGCAACAGGCGCTCGAACATGGTGGGGACCATATGACTGACGGTAACCTTGTATTGGTCGATCAGACGCAGGGTTTCTTCAGCATCCCACTTGTCCATCAGCACCATGGTATGGCCCAAATGCATCGAGGCCGTACCGAAACCGCCGGGTGCGGCGTGATACAGCGGCCCGGTAACCAAATGCGTGCCTTCACCTGCCTGCAGCTTAAACAGGGCACCCAGCATGCCGGCCATGGTGGCGACCACGTCCGGATTACCTTCCTGCAGCTCCCGTTTCACACCTTTGGGTCGCCCGGTGGTGCCCGAGGTGTAGAGCATCAGCGTGCCGGCCTTGCGGTCTGCCGGCGCTTCGCTGCTGTGCTTGGCCAGTAAGTCATCGTAGGATTGAAATCCGGGGATCTCACCGCCGACCGAAAAACAGTAGGCAGGGTCGTAGTTGAGCTCTTGAACGGCCTTTTGGGCAGCTTCCGCGTGGCGCGCATGGGCGATAAATACTTTCGCCTCGCAGTTATCCACAATGTAGGCGACTTCCGGCCCCGTGAGATGATAGTTAATCGGTGTCATATAGAGACCGATTTGGTTAATGGCTAGAAAGCACTCGATCCATGCCGGATCGTTGTGCATGAGAATGGCGATATGGTCACGGAATCCCAGCCCCATTTCGCGAAATGCATTGGACAATCTGTTGGCGCGATCGTCCACTTCCTGGTAGGTATATTCCCGGCCGTCCGCTGATACCAAGGCGATTCGCTCGGGATGTTGTTTGGCGATTGCCCAAAAACCGGTCTTGATAGACATTGTGCTCCTCCATGTTGACAGGCACTTTTTTTTGAGCCGGCAAATTGAGTTATTTGTTGAGTGTTCGGCTCAGTTTGTGTTCAGCGATATACTGCGATTCTCTAAGATGCCGCCCTCGACAAGTCGATAGCTTACCGTACTTGAACTGTTGTTCAATCGCGAATTGGCCGAGCCTTGGCGATTGGGCCGTTTCGCGGGTTTTGATCCAGATCAAGGACCGTCGGCGAAGGCGTACGTAATATTTTTCATAATTGGGGTTCCAGGGAAGAGGCGTTGGGGGGCTCGCTGGGCCACCTCATCGCGAACAAACTCAATGCGACATCTATTCACCCGCCTGAGTGTCGATCATCGGCGCATTGGCGACATTCTCGATTTGTTGGAACTCGAATTGGTGAAGCGCCAACAGGGTGACGACATGGAGATGTCGTTATTGCAGCAGTCGATTGGCTATTACGACGAGTACATGCACCGCTTCCATCACCCCACCGAAGACGTGATTTATCAACACGCCGTGCGTATTGACCAGGAACTCCAACCGTTGGTGGATGGGCTGCGGGTTGAACACGATCGTATGCGCGTGGCCACGCGTCGCCTTCTAGAGGAAATCGACGAGCAAGAAGTCCGGGCCGATCCTTCGCCAACGGTTCTCATTGCCGATTTGCGAAATTTTGTTTACATGGAGCGTCGCCATGTGAATTTTGAGGAAAAGACGGTCTTTCCCATGCTGCAAGAAACGCTGGAGTTCATTGACTGGGCGGCGGTTGAGCGGCAACTGCCCGATGTCGACGATCCGCTATGCGGCGATTCGGCCAGCGACAGATACCACGCCCTGAGTCAAATTCTGACCTCGCGAAATTAGCCTGTTCACCGACGGCTTGAAAATCCGCTGTTGTATCCCCATCTGATGTGGTTGGTTATGAACGACGAGCCGAAACGTTCCCTTTTTGGCTCGGCTTAGGAGTGAGTGAATGTCGGAGACCAACGATCATCAAACCGAAACGCTCGGTTTTCAAACCGAAGTGAAGCAAATGCTGCACCTGATGGTGCATTCCCTTTATTCCAATAAAGAGATTTTTTTGAGAGAGCTGATTTCCAACGCGGCAGACGCGGCGGATAAGCTTCGGTTCGCGGCGTTGTCCGACGATTCGCTTTATGAGAGTGACCCGGACCTGCGCATTCGGGTGGATTTCGATGCCGAACAGGGCGTGATCCGCGTGGCCGACAATGGCATCGGCATGACGCGTCAGGAGGTCATCGAGAATCTCGGGACCATCGCCCGCTCGGGTACGGCTCAGTTTCTCGCCCAACTTGGCGATGATCAAAAACGCAACGCGCAGCTGATCGGGCAATTCGGCGTCGGATTTTATTCGGCCTTTATCGTTGCCGATCGGGTTGAGGTCTTCAGCCGCCGAGCCGGTGCGCTGCGGAGCGAAGGGGTGCATTGGGCGTCCACGGGTGAAGGCGATTATACCGTCAGCACTATCGACCGGCCGCAGCGGGGCACCACGGTCGAGCTTCACCTCAAACCGGCCGAGCGAGAATTTGCCGACCCTTACCGTTTGAGACACCTCGTTCGGACATACTCGGATCACATTTCTGTTCCGGTGTTGATGCCGCGGGAAAACGAGCCGGAAGAAGAGGCCACCGAGACCGTGGGTTCCGACGGCGCGTATGAGAGCGTCAACCAAGCGACGGCGCTGTGGGTTCGAGACCGCAATGAGATCACCGAGGACGAATACAAGGCGTTCTATCAACATGTAGCCCACGACTTTCAGGATCCGCTGTTGTGGAGTCACAATCGCGTCGAAGGGAATCTGGAATACACCACTTTGCTATACGTTCCGGCCCGCGCGCCTTTCGATCTGTGGCAGCGAGACGGCAAGCGCGGTTTAAAGCTCTACGTCCAGCGGGTGTTCATCATGGACGGTGCGGAGCAGTTCTTGCCCAGCTACCTGCGCTTTGTTCGCGGTGTGGTGGATTCGAACGACCTTTCGCTGAACGTCTCGCGGGAGATGTTGCAGCAGGATCCGGCCATCGATTCCATGCGCAAGGCGATATCCAAGCGCGTGCTCGACATGCTGGAGCGGCTGGCGAAGGACGATCCCGAGGCGTATAGCAACTTCTATCGCGAGTTTGGCGAGGTGCTCAAGGAGGGGCCAGCCGAAGATCCCGCGAACGCGACCCGGGTTGCCCAACTGCTTCGGTTTTCCTCGACCTTCGACGCCAGCGCCGAGAAGAAGCGGTCCTTGGCGGACTATCTTGCCGCCATGCCGGAAGGTCAGGAAACAATCTACTATCTGGTTGCCGATAGTTTTACGAATGCGCAATCCTCGCCCCACTTGGAAGTTCTTCGTGCCAAAGGTATCGAGGTCCTGCTCTTGCACGACCGCATCGATGAGTGGTTGATGACGCATTTGCGCGACTATGAAGGCAAATCCTTCCAGGATGTGACCAAAGGCGAGCTGGATCTTGGTCAGATGGGTGAGGCTGAGCCTACCGATGCCGACGACGCTTCAGAACAAACCCATAAAGAATTGATCGACCGGGTTCAGCAGGTCGTCGGGGAGCGGGTCAAAGCGGTTCGTGTCAGCAAGCGCCTGACCGAATCGCCCGCTTGTCTGGTGCTGGATGAGCACGATATGGGGCGTCAAATGCGTGAGCTGCTCAAAGCTGGTGGCCAGACGCTGCCGGAAATGCCGCCCATTTTGGAGCTGAACCCGAGCCACCCCCTGGTGGGCCAGCTCGAAGCCACGTCGGACGAGGGTCGGTTCGAAGATTTGGCCCTGGTGCTTTTCGATCAAGCTCGGCTGGCGTCTGGCGAGCAACTTGCAGACCCGGCCGCGTACGTGAGACGCTTAAACCATCTGCTACTGAATCTGATGCGGTAACGCACGCTGGCCAGACGTTGAGCGTCTGGCCAGCCTCTCCAGGCCCTCGGATCCATGATTTCCAACCGTTGGAAGCGTGCATGGATGAGTTGACAAGACACGAGCATCCACTCCCTGAGCTCGGCAATGAACACGCCTTGTTTTTGGACGTCGACGGTACGCTGGTCGATCTGGCAGCGCATCCCGATGCGGTGGTGCTGCAACATGACATGGTCACTGTTCTAAGCTTGGCCGAACGCCTGTTAGGCGGTGCTTTGGCCTTGGTCAGCGGGCGCTCCATTCGTGATGTCGACCGGTTGGTCGCGCCATTGGTTTTGCCTGTCGCGGGGCAGCATGGGGCGGAGCGGCGCGATATCGCGCGGCGGTATATTCATCAAGACAGCATGGTTGCCGCGTTGGATCCTTTCCGAGAGGCGCTCGCTGAGCTTCACCGCGCCTTGCCGCCGTTATTCATCGAAGACAAAGGCATGAGCATCGCCGTGCATTACCGCAATGCGCCCGATCTGGCGGATCGTGTTCGCGCGGAGATCGACCGTTTGATGGCTCACAGCGGGATTGGGTTGGCAGTGCAGGCCGGCAAGATGGTTCTTGAGATTAAACACGCAGGCCATCACAAAGGCACCGCGATAGGCGAATTTCTGGGGGAACGTCCATTCGCAGGTCGCCAGCCGGTGTTCGTCGGTGATGATGTGACGGACGAAGACGGTTTTCGAGTAGTCAACGAGCGCGGCGGGATCTCTGTCAAAGTGGGCGAAGGACCAACCCAAGCCCACCTCCGCGCCACCGGGCCGGACCAAATACGGCATTGGTTACGTGAGCAAGTGGCACGTATCGATCAGTCTTAGGAGCAACAACAAGATGAACCTGGATCTGGCGATCATTGGCAATTGCAGTTACGGTGCGCTGGTCGATTCCACCGGAGATGTGGTTTGGGCCTGTATGCCGCGATTCGACAGCGAACCGGTTTTTTGTTCCCTGTTGCAGGGCAGTGAGGATGAGGGGCGTCTGGCGCGCTTTTCGATTGATCTGGTCGATGCCGCCCATAGCAAACAGCGTTATCTCGGCAACACTGCGATTCTGATAACCACCCTTCATGATTCCCACGGGGGTGCGATTGAACTTATTGATTTCGCGCCCCGCTTCAAGCATTACGGCCGCACGTTCCGTCCCATGCAACTGGTCCGAATCGTGCGGCCCGTTGCCGGAAGTCCGCGGGTTCGGATTCGTGTTCGTCCGTCGTTCGACTACGGCCAAACGCCGCCGACCTTGACCCACGGCAGCAACCACATCCGTTACGTTGGCCCGAAAAACGTTTTACGGCTAACCACCGATGGTTCGGTGACCGCGATCGTCGACGAGCGGCCGTTTATTCTGGAGCATGAGCTCACCATGATTCTCGGACCCGATGAGCCGGTCACCGAGGCATTGCCGGAGTTGGGGCGTCGATTTTTCGAGCAGACCAAAACCTACTGGGAGGAATGGGTGCGTTTTCTCGCCGTACCCTTCGAGTGGCAGGAAGAGGTCATCCGGGCGGCCATCACGCTGAAGCTCAACGCCTATGAAGATACGGGGGCCATCATCGCCGCCGTCACCACATCGATTCCCGAGGCACCTCATACCGAACGCAACTGGGATTACCGGTACTGCTGGATCCGGGATGGCTATTTCGTGGTGAATGCGCTCAGTCGGTTGGGTGCCACCCGGACCATGGAAGATTATGTCGACTATATTTTGAATGTGGTGGCGGAATCTTCCGACGATGGATTGCGGCCTGTCTATCGGATCAATGGCAAGGATGATTTGGAAGAATCCATCGTTGCCGAATTGCCGGGATATCGCGACATGGGACCGGTGCGGATCGGAAACGAGGCGTATCTACAAGTCCAAAACGATGTTTACGGATCCGCGGTACGGGCTGCCGCGCATATCTTTTTCGACGAACGAATTGGGCGTACCGGCGACACCGCGCTGTTTCAGCGCCTGGAGTGGTTGGGCGAGCAAGCCGTGCGGGTCTACGACAAGCCGGATGCCGGCTTGTGGGAGTTCCGAGGCCGCAACCAAGTGCATACGTTCTCGGCGGTGATGTGTTGGTCCGCTTGTCGTTGCCTGGCGCGCATTGCCCGGCGTTTAGGCCTGCACGAGCGGGCCAGCTACTGGAGCGGACATGCCGAGCAAATGGCGAACGTGATCGATGCCAATGCTTGGGATGCCCAGCGGCAAACGTATGTGGCCAGTTTCGGTGGCAAGGACTTGGATGCCAGTTTATTGTTACTGTACGAGTTAGGCTATCTTTCCGGCGATGACCCTCGCCTGGCCAGTACGGTCGCGGCCATTGAGAAGGATCTCGGGCGGGGGCGATTCCTGTTCCGCTATGTGCAAGAAGACGATTTCGGGACCCCGAGCACTGCGTTTACCACGTGCACGTATTGGTACATCGACACTTTGGCCGCACTGGGACGGCATGCCGAGGCGCGCGAACTGTTCGAAAACTTGTTGGCGTGCCGGAATCACGTGGGGTTGTTGTCGGAAGATGTCGATCCTGCCAGTCACGAACTCTGGGGTAATTTTCCACAAACCTACAGCATGGTCGGTCTCATCAATTCGGCGATGCGATTGAGTAAAGGCTGGGAGGATGCGTTTTGAGTCGATTGGTGGTGGTCTCCAACCGGGTAGCCTTGCCTGGCAAGGGCGGTGGTTCGCAAGGCGGGCTTGCCGTGGGATTGTTGGGCGCCCTTCGGGAGTCCGGTGGCCTGTGGTTCGGTTGGGACGGCACGGTAGGACACGCCTCGGTGGCCGCCGAGCCTCACGTATTCAAAGACTCCGGCGTGACCTACGCCACGCTGGGTTTGTCCGCGACGGATTACCAAGACTACTACGCCGGTTTCGCCAACCGTATGCTCTGGCCGTTGTTCCACTACCGGCTCAATTTCATTCGCTCTCGTCGTCGCGACTTGGAAGGCTACTGGCGGGTCAACCGTCTCTTTGCGCGTAAGCTACTCCCGCTGTTGAAATCCGGTGACATTACCTGGGTTCACGATTACCACCTCATGCCTTTCGGCGAGGCGTTGCGCGAGGCCGGCGTCGACGGATCGATCGGTTTCTTTTTGCATATTCCGTTTCCGGCTTGGGATGTCTTGCGTGCGCTACCCGGCCACCAGGCGATCCTCCACGCGTTGAGTGCCTACAATCTGGTGGGTTTTCAATCCGATATCGACCGACAGAACTACCTGGAATGCCTTCGCCTGAGTGGTGTGGCGGATGTCCGGGGCGATGAGGTGATTTATCCCAACGGCCGATCCAATCGGGTTGGTGTGTTTCCTATCGGTGTGGACGTGGAAGACGTCGCGCGTGTCGCGGGGGAAGGTCGGGCGTCGATGCCTGGTCAGCGCTTACGTAACAGTCTCGGCGGGCGTCGTCTCATCATTGGCGTCGATCGCTTGGATTACAGCAAAGGATTACCCGAGCGTTTCGATGCCTACGAAGGTCTGCTCGAACGCTATCCGGCTCGGCGCCGGGACGTGACGTTTTTGCAGATCGCGCCGCCATCGCGAACCGACGTACCCGAATACAGAGAAATTCGCCAGATTCTCGAAGGCGCTGCGGGGCATATCAACGGTCGTTTCGCCGAGTACGACTGGGTGCCGCTGCGCTACCTGAACAAGGGTTTTCGGCGGCTGACGATTTTGGGATTCCTGTCGGTTTCCGACGTGGGTCTGGTGACCCCTATGCGCGATGGGATGAACCTGGTGGCGAAAGAATTTGTCGCCTCCCAGAATGCCGAAAACCCCGGTGCGTTGGTGCTCTCCTATCTTGCGGGCGCCGCGCAGGAACTGAGCAGCGCCGTTCTGGTCAACCCCTACGACATCGATGATGTGACCGAAGGTTTGGAGCGGGCTTTGGCCATGCCCCGGAGCGAACGGCAAGAGCGTTGGCACCACATGATGTCCGTGTTAAGGCGCTACGACATCCATGCTTGGCGAGCCTCCTTCATCGACGCGCTTGGCCAGCGGGGTGGCGCCGCGCCGAAGCGGATCCCGACGGATGCAACGACCCTATGACATCCGATGTGCGCTTCTTGCTGGCCGATGTTGGTGGGACCAACAGCCGCTTTGCTCTTGCTGACGAACAGGGCCGCATCTTTGAGCCGCGGAACTTTCTCAACAAGGATTTTCCAGACCTTTATTCCGTCATCAAACGCTATCTTGAAGGTTTGTCCGAACGGTACGAGTTGTCCATCGGCGCCTTCGCTGTGGCCGGTCCCATTCGATCGGACGGCAGCATTCATATGACCAATCTGGGGTGGGATATCGATCCGGCGGTATTGGCTCGCACCTTGGGCTTGCAGCGGATTGACCTGCTCAACGACTTTACGGCGTTGGCCTGGTCTATGCCTGTGCTCTCCGACGAGGATTTCGTGATTATCGGGCCGCGGCGAACCGTTGCCCCGGGGCCGCTCGCGATATTGGGGCCGGGCACCGGCTTGGGTGTATCCGGATTGTTGCCTCATGGCGACGGTTGGTGCGCCATCAGCGGTGAGGGTGGGCACGTCACGCTGGCACCGGCGGACCGAGCAGAGGCCGATGTCATCGAACGGCTGCGTCCGCAATGGGGGCACGTATCGGCTGAGCGGTTGGTCTCCGGTCCGGGTTTGGTGGCGATGTATCGCCTTCTAGCCGCAGATGACAACGGACCGCCCTGTGACACGCCGCGCGAAGTGACGTTGGCTGCCACCACCGGTAATGCCATTGCCGCACGGGTTCTGGAGATGTTTTTCTCGTTCCTTGGCAATGTGACGGGCAATCTTGCGCTGACATTGGGAGCCCAAGGTGGGGTCTATCTGGCGGGCGGCATCCTTCCGCAGATGGTGCCGTTGTTACAGGCGTCGTGTTTTCGCGCGCGGTTCGTCGACAAAGGCCGGTATCGCGATTATCTCGATGCGATTCCCACCTATGTGGTGACCAGCCCGACCGCGGCTTTTCAGGGACTGCATAATTACAGCCGCACCCGCCAAATTATCTCGACCTAATCAGGTCGTTCGGTCTTTGCCTACCCTCAAGGCTTTTTGATGATCCGGCCCATGAACTACCATGGGATATTAGAATGATCTAAAATAAGAGGGCGTTACTGCGCTGAATTGGCTACTATGAGCGTTTGTAAATGGAACGCTAAGGCAATCAAAGGCGAACAGATTGATGAATACGAGCCCCGACTACACGAATCAGCAAGGGCCCGGGTCGCTGGACGGGATCGATCCGCAAATAATGCAAACGCATGCGGGGCAGGCGGCGCGTTTACTCAAAGCGTTATCCAACGAACACCGTTTGATGATTTTGTGTAATTTGCTCGGTGCGGAACTCTCGGTGGGGGCGCTGTTGCAGCGCGTGCCGCTGAGTCAGTCGGCCTTATCACAGCATCTGGCCGTATTACGCACCGATGGGCTGGTGAAAACCCGCCGCGAATCGCAAACGATTTATTACTCTCTGAAGGGCAATCAGGCCACGCGGGTCCTGGAACTGCTGCACGATATGTACTGTGCGCCTCAGAGATCGAGCTAGCGCGCTTAATGTTTTTGCCAAAATAGAAAGCCGGCATATCGCCGGCTTTCTATTTGGAACGATGGTGGGCGGTACTGGGATTGAACCAGTGACCCCTGCCGTGTGAAGGCAGTGCTCTCCCGCTGAGCTAACCGCCCCGGATAAGAGCGGATTCTAAGTCGCCACGTACCATGGGTCAATTGGGCGCTGGCTTTGTTAGAATCGGCCCGTTTCGGATTCGCTCAGGCGCGGTCGATGTTCTTGGCCGCGAACCGAATCGGATAACACCACTCAAACCGGCGGAATTGAATAACCCATGACAGTGAAAACGCGCTTCGCGCCCAGCCCCACCGGACACCTGCACATCGGTGGCGCTCGAACAGCTCTCTTTTCTTGGTTGCATGCCAAGCAACACCAAGGTCACTTCGTGTTGCGCATCGAGGACACCGATCGCGAACGTTCGATGCAGGAATATGTCGATGCGATCCTGGAAGGCATGGCGTGGCTCGGTTTGGATCACGACGAGGGGCCGTTCTATCAGACTCAACGGTTCGATCGTTATCAGGCCGTGATCGATCAGTTGTTGGCTGAAGGCAAGGCGTATCGTTGTTATTGTTCCAAAGCGCGTTTGGAAGCACTGCGTGAAACGCAAATGCGCGACAAACAAAAACCCCGCTACGACGGCCATTGCCGGGATCTCACGGAACCGCCTAACGAGAACCCACCCGTGATTCGGTTTCGTAACCCGCTGTCCGGCCAGGTCCAGGTCAACGACCTGATTCGTGGCACCGTGGTTTTCGACAATCGCGAGCTGGACGATCTCATTATTGCCCGCAGCGACGGCACGCCGACCTATAACCTGACGGTGGTGGTGGATGATGCCGATATGGGCATTACCCACGTGATTCGTGGCGACGACCATCTCAACAACACCCCGAGACAAATCAACATTCTCGAGGCGATGGGTTATCAGGCCCCGGCCTATGCCCATGTGCCGATGATCCTGGGCGCGGACGGGAAGCGGCTGTCGAAGCGGCACGGGGCGGTTAGTGTGTTGCAGTACCGGGATGAGGGATACTTGCCCGATGCGCTCTTGAACTATCTGGTTCGCTTGGGGTGGGCTCATGGCGATCAGGAAGTATTCAGTCGCGAAGAAATGCGGGATCTATTCAAGATCGAGGAGGTCAACCGCGCCGCTTCGACATTCAATCCCGACAAGTTGTTATGGCTCAATCAGCATTATCTGAAAAACGCCGATTCGAGTTATGTCGCCCGACATTTGCAGTGGCATATGGCGCGACTGGGCGTGGATGTGAGCCAAGGGCCGCCGCTGAGCGAGGTGGTGGTGGCATTGCGAGAGCGCAGCAAGACGCTGGTCGAAATGGCCGTCGGTGCGCGTTTCTTTTATGAGAATTTCGCTGAGTACGAACCCAAGGCGGCGCGTAAAAACCTCACCGCGGAAGCGGGCCCCGTATTGCAGGCTCTGGCGGCGCATCTTGAAGAAGTGGCGCACTGGGATGCCGAGACGATCCACCGCGTGGTTGAAGGTTTGGCCGAGACCCGGGAACTCAAGCTTGGCAAGGTAGCGCAACCCCTGCGCGTCGCCGTCAGTGGCACGTCGGTCTCGCCACCCATTGATGTCACCCTGGCTTTGCTGGGAAAGGCCACCACGCTTGATCGATTGCAGCGGGCGATCGCGTTCATCGAACGGGGGGAGTGAATGGCCGCGCGGTGGCGGCGGGGCAAGGTGGTCGCTATGATCGAGTCAAACAGCCTGAGGCGTAATTGATGCTGCGACACCTGTTTTTCTTCCTTGCTCTGGGTATTTTCTTTGGGCCCGTTTACGGTAGTGACGATACCGGATCGTTGTACGGTGCCGCAGTCGTGCTCGACGTCGAAGGCCCCATCGGCCCGGCGACCAGTGACTATGTGAGCCGATCTTTTGCCCGGGCCAGGGAAGAGTCCGCCGCTTTAATGATCCTTCGAATGGACACGCCCGGTGGTCTGGATACCGCCATGCGGGAGATTATTCAGGACATTCTCGCCTCCCCCATTCCCGTTGTTACGTTCGTCTCACCCGGCGGCGCGCGTGCCGCCAGCGCCGGCACGTATATCCTGCTGGCCAGTCATATTGCCGCTATGGCGCCCGGCACTAACGTGGGCGCCGCCACGCCCGTGCAACTGGCCGGACCGGGTATTCCGGGTGAGCAAAGTGATCCGGATGCGCCCAATGATGAAGGCGTTGCGGGCCAGGGCGAGCCCGCGCAATCCGATCCTGCGGGCCCTGAATCTTCTCCGCTCACTGATCCGATGGCGCACAAAATGCAAAATGACGCCGTCGCTTACATTAGAGGGCTGGCAGACATACACGGGCGCAACGCCGAATGGGCGGAGAAAGCCGTACGGGAAGCCGCCAGTCTGCCGGCTGCCGATGCGCTTGCGCAGAATGTGATTGATGTGATCGCCCAAGATTTGCCGGAGCTACTCAAGGCCATCGACGGGCGCGAGGTCATGGTTCAAGGGAAGTCCGTGTTGCTGAGCACATCCGCCTTGCCGGTTGTCACCTTGCTGCCAGACTGGCGCACCCGCTTGCTGGCCGTGATTACCAATCCGAATGTGGCTTACATTCTGATGTTGATCGGGGTTTACGGGCTCATTTTGGAGTTCTATAACCCCGGTGGTTTTGTGCCCGGTATTGTGGGTGCGATTTGTCTGCTGCTCGCTTTATTCGCCTTTCAGGCGCTGCCCATTAGTTACGCCGGGGCGGGGTTGATTCTGCTGGGCATCCTGTTGATGGTTGCCGAAGCTGTGGTTCCGAGTTTCGGGGCGTTGGGTATCGGCGGCGCCGTGGCATTCATCATCGGCTCGGTCATGCTGATTCAGACCGACGTGCCCGGTTTCGGTATTTCCCCGGCATTGATTGGTGCGGTTGGTTTGGTTACCGCGATCCTGTTCGTGTTGTTGATTGGCGTGTTGGCGCGGTCTCGGCATCGCCCGCTCGCGAGCGGGGACGAAAGCTTGCTGGATGAGCGATGCGAAGTGATCGAAGATTTTCAGGGCCAGGGACAGGTTCGCATTCACAGCGAGATCTGGTCGGCCCGATGCGCATCCCCTGTACGCCGGGGACAACGCGTCCGCGTGATAGGCCGGGAAGGCTTAGTGTTACTCATTGAACCCTTACAATCACCGTCTGCGGGGAGCTCTAAATGACCGGTTATACGCTGCTGTTTCTTCTAGGCCTTGTACTGGTTTTACTATTCAGTTCGGTCCGAATTTTAAGGGAATACGAGCGTGGCGTGATTTTCATGCTGGGCCGTTTTTGGAAGGTTAAAGGGCCCGGACTGATTCTGGTCATTCCCATCATTCAACAAATGGTTCGCGTGGAACTTCGAACCATTGTCATGGACGTACCGACGCAAGATGTCATCTCTCGAGACAACGTCTCGGTCAAGGTGAACGCCGTGGTGTATTTCCGGGTGGTGGATCCGGAAAAGGCCATCATCCAAGTGGAAAACTACTACGACGCGACCAGCCAATTGGCTCAGACAACCTTGCGTTCCGTATTGGGCCAGCACGAGCTCGATGAAATGCTGGCGGAGCGCGAGAAACTCAACAGCGATATTCAAAAAGTACTGGATGAGCAAACGGACGCTTGGGGCGTCAAGGTTTCGAACGTCGAGATCAAGCATGTGGATCTCGACGAGAGCATGATTCGCGCCATTGCCCAGCAGGCCGAGGCCGAGCGTGCAAGGCGGGCCAAGATTATTCATGCCGAAGGCGAGCAGCAAGCGTCCGAGAAATTGGTCGAGGCGGCCAGAATCCTCGCAGAGCAGCCCCAAGCCCTACAACTGAGGTACTTGGAGAGCATGGTTGCCGCGGCCGGGCAACAAAACTCAACTGTTATCTTCCCTCTGCCGATAGATTTGTTGAAGCCCCTTATCGGTCAGGCTGGAGAGACGGGAAAAACGCCCTAACAGGGTTCACGCGGTCGCCATAGACAAGGGCGCTACGGCGCCCTTTTTTGTGGGAGATCGGAGCGAGTGGGTCGAACGCCTTGCGGCTTCGTAAGTGCCCGATGCGAAGCCGGAATAACGAAACAAGTCGATATAGAAACTTGATGATGCCGAAACCTCCAAATTGGCTCCGACAAAAATGGGTCATGCCGGCTTTGCTCTCGGTTGTCATTCTGGTCGGGGCATTGACAGGCTATTTCGAACGGCTGGAACAAGCCGTCTACGATAATGCCGTGGCCCTAAGCTACCGGAGTCCGAATGCCACGCGAGATGTCGTTCTGATTGAGGTCGACGCTGAAGCGTTGATGTCGGCCAATGCGACCGACACCGGGTTTCGCGGCCAGCTGGTCACGCTCCTGGAGCGCTTGCAAGACGAAGGGGCTGCCGGAATCGGGGTTTTTCTGCCGTTAAAGTACTCGCGCTCGGTACCCGCGTGGTATCGGGAGCTTCGCGAGGCCTTCGAAGCCAGTCGATTGGCCAAGGTGGATCGTACTGCTTGGCATCAGTTGAATGAGATGCTCAAGCGTGGCCAACAAACGTTCAATACCGATGATCGCCTGGAAAAAAGCATGGCCCGACTGGGGCGCGTGCTGTTGCCGTTTCATATGGGAGACGCGATTTACAATGCCGACCCTCAACCGGCGGCGCCCCCCGATCTTGTTGTTCACGCCTTAGGTCGCGTCAATGGCGCCGCTGCGCCGACGAATACCGGTTATCTGCTGGACTTCCTGGTCGACGCCGCGGTCAATCACGAGCGGATCGCTTGGCCCGAATTGCCCGCTTCGGAATTTTCTCGAGTGGCGGCCGGCTTGGGCTACCGCGATGTTTATCCCGATGACGACGGCGTGATCAGATCCCATCCCCTGGCCATCGGGTATGATCAGAATTACTATCCTTCGATCCATCTTTTGCTGGCTGCTTGGGGCTTGTCTTTGAGCCCGGAATCGCTACGGGTCAGTCCCGATGAAGGGGTTTATCTGGGGGAGCGATTTATCGAAACCGACCAGGCGTTACGTGTCCTGGCTGGATTTCACCGAATCAAGGGGCGCGATACGTTCAGCCGCTACTCCATTCGTGATGTCTTGGAAGAGTCGTCAGCCAGCGGGCGTTTCAGCGGTAAATTGGCCTTGATTGGGTATAAGGACACCTTGGCAAGTTCGAGTTATGTGACGCCCACCGACCATTCCGTATCCGAATTGGAATTGCACGCCAACTTGGTCGTGAGTTTGATGACGGCCGATTACTATCTCAAACCGTCCTGGCAATCGACCGCACGTTGGTTGGCCGTGGCGTTGGCCACGATACTGGCGGTGGCTATGTTCTGGATGCCGACGACCCTTGCCGCAATCATGGGCGGGGTCATCGGGATAGTTTTGATCGGCGCAGAATATTACCTGATGTTTTCCCCACGGCTATGGGTTCCGTTGAGCGCGCCGGCGTCAATCGTATTCATTGTCGGCATCGGCCTGTTCGTTTTCCGTCGTTGGTCCGAGCATAAAGCGGTTCGGGAAGCCGGTACGCAACTCGGAGACCGTGAACAGGGGCTCATGTACCAAAATCGAGGCCAGTTCGACCGAGCTCTAGAGCATTTCAAGAAATTGCCGCCCAACGCCTCCACGCTGGCCATTCTTTACAAGCTTGCGGCCGACCTGGAGCGCCGAGGAAACGATCTGCTCGCCATCGACGCATATGATCACATCCTCGCTTTTGATGGGCGGTACCGGGATGTCACGCGCCGTCGGGATCTATTGGGTCAACGGCAGCACAAAACCCCGCCAAAGCCGAATAAACCGGCACCCAGACCCGTGGACGACCGAGACCGGCGTGCCGCGACGGCTACCACCGGCAAGGTGCGCAAAGCCGCCAAAGATGTGCAAGACCAAACCTTGGGGCGATACAACATCGAAGGGCACTTGGGGCGCGGCGCCATGGGTGCGGTCTACCGAGGGCGGGATCCTCATATCAATCGCGTCGTGGCGATCAAGACGCTGGATCTACAAGAAGAATTCGAAGCCAATGAGATTGCGCAGGTCCGTGATCGGTTCTTTCACGAGGCGGAAGTCGCCGGTCGGCTCAATCATCCGAATATCGTCACCATCTACGATGTTGGACAAGACGATGGGCTCGCTTACATCGCGATGGAGTTGATCGACGGTCACGACATGCGCCGATATACGAAAAAAAATCAATTGTTGCCGGTCAATCGGGTCATGGAAATCGCTGCGCAGATTGCCGATGCGCTGGATTACGCCCATCGTCAAGGGGTGGTGCACCGGGACATCAAGCCCAGCAACGTGATGTTGGACAAAAAGGGACGCACCGTAAAAGTGGCCGACTTCGGAATTGCGAGAATCGGCGGCAGCAGTCGGACGCGCACCGGGACCGTGCTCGGGACACCGCCTTATATGTCACCGGAACAACTTTCCGGGCGGCAGCTGGATGGTCGATCGGATATTTTTTCGCTGGGTGTGGTGGTCTTCGAGTTGTTAGCCGGCCGGCGTCCATTCGAGGGCGACAGCGTCGCGACCCTCATGGTTCGCATTGCCAACGACCCGCATCCGAATGTCATGGGCTTGCGTGGCGGCGTGCCGGTGTGCTTGCGCAATGTGATCGATAAAGCGCTGCAGAAAGATCCGGCCAAGCGTTTTCAAACAGCGGCAGCGATGCGTCTGGCTTTGCTGCGCTGTATCGAGAATAATTACACTGGAACGGGTGCTCGAGGGCGTTGATCGCTCGAGAATCGGGGAGTTTACTCAGTACACCCTTGACAAGAACCGGTCGCTTTCTTAAAGTTGCGGCCTTCGCATTCGGGGCCATAGCTCAGCTGGGAGAGCGCTTGCATGGCATGCAAGAGGTCGGCGGTTCGATCCCGCCTGGCTCCACCAAAGATCGCAGTGTCGCGCTGCGGCGTGGCAACTTAAGTTTGCTGCGTCCCCATCGTCTAGAGGCCAAGGACACCGCCCTTTCACGGCGGCGACCGGGGTTCGAATCCCCGTGGGGACGCCATTACCAGCCAAGCCCTGACCCATGGTCAGGGCTTTTTTTATCCTGAATCTGCAATGAATCCATATCGGGGTTAAGTTTTGATTCTGGGGCCCCTGAAGCGTCGTGCGGTACGCTAGCGCCGGGTTTTCCGGTGCGACCTGAGTAGCGGCTTTCCCTTGATGATTCAATTCACCCGGGTGTGGCTTATTTTCAATATTTCGCCACTGTAAGATCTTACAGGTGACACTGACGGTGGGCTTTGGCAATTTGGGAACCGTTGCAGGGGAAGTGGGTGTGCTCTCGGTTTTAGCTTCACTTCCTGTTACAGCGGGGCAACCGTGCGTATTTGACCTGTCTACGCTTTCCCCCAAGAGCTGGACGGTCTGACCGATGCGACGACCTGATGCACGTGGTTGCTCTTGGGATCATTGGCGAGGATTTTGGAATACGGATATTTTTGGCAATGGTGAACCCGCATGCCTCCCCAAGGACGCGGGCCCTTTCCCCAAGGGGCAGCTTATCCCATGACACCAGGCCGTCCGATTCCTCATACAGTTAGGTTCCCCGACCCGACAATCGCTATGGTCCATGCTGACAGGGTGCGATAGCTTCGGTAGAACCGATTGCGAATTCACCTCTTCCTCTGCAACATCCATCAATTTCCTTCTATCATTTGTCCCCGGATCACCAGCTCGCGATTAACATCCGAGGCCAGTGATTCTCAAGGATGGGCTATCTCGTCCGATTTAGTGTTTCGATTATTTGACGGTTGTCAGCTAACTCCGTGGCGGGGCTTTTGTTAGGTGGTGCGAGTTGCTTGTGGGATGCAGAGAGCGAGAGCTCTGACGGGGATCGTTTTCTTTGTTTTGGCTTTTTTGGGCGGATTACCCCGGATTGCCGAGGCCGGCGAAATCTGGTTGCTGGTCGATACGTCTGAGTTCCGTTTGCAGGTCATGGATGGTGATCGGCCCGTGGCGACCTTCTCAGATGTGGCTATCGGACGTAACGGCGTGACTGCGGGAAAACATGCGCAGGATGCGAAAACACCCTTGGGTGAGTTCCGTGTCGCGTCACTCAAACCCAGCCAAGCGTTCCACTTTTTCGTCGGTTTGAACTATCCGAATGAAGCGCACGCGCGGCAGGCCTTTGATGATTTTCGGTTGACGCCACGGCAGTATCACCGGATCGTCACGGCGATTCGCAAAGGCCAAACACCTCCTCAGGAAACGCCCATTGGCGGGTACATCGGGATCCATGGGGTGGGGGAGGGTGACGCTCAGATCCACCGGCGATTCAATTGGACCCAGGGGTGCGTCGCGTTAACCAATAGCCAGATCGATATCCTCCGATCCTGGATCAAATTGGGCACTCGTGTCGTCATTCGCTGATTGTCCGTTTTTCAGTCGACGACTTCCAAACGACCTCGATGCTGTTTGATTTCGGCCAGCCTCGGGTTCTAGCGGGGCCTTGCAAAACGGTCAGGAAAGCCACACACTTTGTGCCGTGCACCCCTCGGTAGGGCGCTGACGATCCGCGTGTATGACTGTTTCAAAGTGAACTAAGGAGATCTAGATGGTTGCCAAGTATGCAGCACCTTTGGTCATGGTTTTAGCCCTTTCTGGTGGGTTGGCGGGGTGCGCCAGCACTGCCGAGACGATGAGTGATGACGATCTGGCTGCGTTGACCGAAGCGGTGAAGAATGCAGAAGCGGCCGCGATGGAGGCCAAGAACGAGGCTACCAAGGCTGCTCAGATGGCTGCTGAAGCTAAGCAAGCTGCCGCCGACGCCCAAGCGACCGCCAATGCGACCGACGAAAAACTGAATCGCGCGTTTAAAAAGTCCATGTATAAATAAACGCGATCTGTCACCCGCTGACAGGTTATGACGATTGATTGCCGCTGGCAGAGCTCTTTGGAGAGGCCAGCGGCAATTTCGTTTTTGCGGTGGTAATAAAGCCTGTAAGGGGCGGGGATGGTGTTTCGTTAGAAAATCGACGCGCGGCTGCTGCTATCCACGCTGGGCGCCGTTACGGAAATCACAATCGGAATCCCGCTGCGATCTTCTACTGCTTGTCTGACTCTCCCCCAGCTCACGGTGGTGGGGCGTCCGGCGGTTGCCTTGAGTACCACCGTCACCGCATGGTCATACAGGGACCGATCCGGCGAGTCGCTCTCTTCCAGCGGTGGGTGTACCTCGATAAAAAGTTGCTCTGCTGCCCAACCGGCTTTCACCGGCTGATTGACCAATTGAACGGGTGTGTTGACATCCACCCAGCGAAACAGTTGCTCAATGTCTTCCGGATACATACGAACGCAACCGTGTGTGACCCGCATTCCGACGCCGTAAGGTCGATTTGTGCCATGGATGAGGTAGCCGGGCACGCCTAAACGAAGTGCGTGTTGCCCCAGTGGGTTGTTTGGTCCTGCCGGGACCACGTCCGGTACCGTTTCTCCGCGGGCGGCAGCCTCCGCCTTGATGGACGCCGGAGGATGCCAGGCAGGATCTTTCACTTTTTGAATGATACGCGTCTGACCCAGCGGAGTCGCCCAGTCCATCCGGCCGATGCTGACCGGATAGGTGTAGACCGAAGGAACGTCTTGTTTGGTGTTCTTGGGAAAATAATACAAGCGCATTTCCGGGATGTTGAGCACAATCCCGCGGCGCTCCGCGTCCGGAAGAACATAGCGTGAAGGCAGAATGACCGTTCGACCTTCCCCGGGCAGCCAGCGGTCCGTGTCGGGATTGGCGATGACGATCTCATCGTGTCCCAGGCTGTATCTCCGGGCGATATCCAACAGTGTGTCTTCTTGGCGAGAGGGTAGCTCGAAGACTTCACCAATCAGGTCGGTATCAACCGGCGGTAGCGGATAGCTCTGTGCTTGTACCTGAGAGGTGGTGCTACCGACCAGGGTGAGGAAGGTCACCAGTTTGGAGAAACGAAGCGCCCTCATCATTGGATTGATATGTTTCCCATTCATACGTTTTCGGCGATTACGCCATGCCGGTCATTAAGGAGTTGTCAGCGTATCACGAACATCGAGGCGGCGAAGAGGGGCAGCGGCGCCTCGGGAGTTTGTCGGTTGTCACGGAGCTGCCGATGCCAAGGGGAAATCGGCTCAGGCGCGCAACACGCGAAACGCGAACATCTTCAAGTAAGCCGTTTCGCGGATCGCCGGATGAATGGGATGATCGGGGGCCTGACCGCCCTGCTCGATCAGTTGCAGCGAGCGATCCACATGACGCGCCGCAGCTTGCACCAAGCTCAACAGTTCCTCGGTTGCCATATGATAGGAACAAGAGCCAGTCCACAAAAAGCCACCGGGTTTGATGACTTGCAATGCGTGCTGATTCAGTCGGCGGTAGGCTTCCATGCCGGCTTTGAGATCCTTTCGCCGTTTGATGAATGCCGGCGGATCGAGGATCACCACGTCGAATAGGCGGCGTTCCTGGCGATGCTGTTTCAGCACGTCGAATGCGTTGCCTACCTGAGTTTCGATCGAGAGGCCGTTGGCGTTGGCATTGGTTTCCAGCTGCGAAATCGCTGTCTTGGAGCTGTCGACACAAGTGACTTCTGTTGCCCCGTGTCGTTTTGCGGCAATGCCCCAGGCGCCGACGTAGGAAAACATGTCCAGTACCGTGGCGTTTCGGACATAAGGTGCCAAGCGTGAACGGGTTGCGGCTTGGTCGAAGAACCATCCGGTTTTCTGACCGGTGCGTGGGGTGATGAGAAAGCGGTTGTTCCCTTCTAAAACCTCGATTTCATCTGGAACACTACCGATCGTTTCGACGTAGCTGTCGAGTCCTTCCATTTGCCGAAGTGGGCTGTCGTTCCGTAACACCATCCCGCGTGGCTCAAGCAGTTGTCCGAGTGCTTCCAGGATGGGTTCTTTTAGGTGCTCCGAGCCAGCAGTGGTCAGCTGAACCACCAAATAGTCACCGTAACGGTCGACCACCAAGCCTGGAAGGCCGTCAGATTCCCCATAGACGAGTCGGTAATACGGCGAGGAATAAAACCGCTCCCGCAGCGACAGGGCGGTCTGTAGGCGGTCCAGGAAAAATGCCCGATTCGGCCGCCGGATATCATCGCGGCACAGGAGTCGCGCGCAGATCAACGAGTGCGGGTTGGCATAGGCCGTGCCCAAACTTTGGCCGTTTGACGCCCGGACCTGAACCAGCTGACCGGCCGTGAGGTCCGACAGCGGCGAGCGGGCGGTATCGACTTCGTTACTGTAGATCCACAGGTGGCCGGCACGCAGCCGTTTTTCTTCGCGCTTTTTCAACCAGAGCGGCGCAAGCGACTGGGGATCGGGGGATGCGGTCATATCCGATAGGGTCATACAAATGCCTTGGCGGGATCGGGGCGAGCTATGGCTCGGAGACGAGACGATAGCGGAAATGCTAAGCCTTATTTTCGGGCCCTGAGAAACTCCTGGCCGTGGCACTTGGGGCAAGGCGGGATGTGTCCGGCTTTCTGAAAACGCAGGGTTTGTCCGCAAGCGCTGCAGGCCAGCGTCCCCGGCCCGGTGATTTCTCCGGTGTGGTAGTAGCGCGTCCGTTCGGCTTGTTCTTGAAGCGAAAGCAATTCCAGGTCGGTTTGGTCGGCCGCTTTCATCAGCCATTCCAAGAGACGATCTTCGACCAGCTCCAAATCGAATTTCAGCCAATCGCGGATGTCGCCGCCCGTGCGAGCGAAATATTCACCCGCATCTTCCACGTCGCGCTGAACGTAATCGGCGATCAGTTCTGATTCTTCTCGGCTAAGTTCACCGAGTTCCTCCGCCCGCTCCCTGGCGGCTTTTAGGGCGTGGGTCAAGCGCGGGGTGAGCTTGTCATCCAGCTCATCCAAGGTGTGACGGACCCGCTCAAGCATGGTTTCGTACGCTTGCTCCAGGCGTTCCGTGAGAGAAGCTGCCTTGTTCGGCGGCGTTTGGTCGTCTTGGCCCATAGCGATTCTCCATCTCGGAAGTACGGATTATTTCAATTCGAAGCGTGAATATCCACTGCCTCGATGCTTTGTTGAGCGGTTCACGGCGGCTACGGTATGCTTCCCGCTTTCTCATCCACCCGATGAAACTTCCCGGATTTGTCACCCCTCATGGACCAAGAATATCAGCCTCTCCAAGTCGAAACGGATGCGCAGCGCTACTGGGCGGAACATGACAGCTTTGCAGTTACGGAAGATGCCAGCCGCAGCAAGTTTTACTGCTTGTCTATGTTTCCGTACCCCAGTGGTCGGTTGCACATGGGCCACGTCCGAAATTACACCATCGGCGATGTGATTGCCCGTTACCAACGGATGTTGGGGAAGAACGTCTTACAACCCATGGGTTGGGATGCCTTTGGTCTACCTGCCGAAAACGCAGCCATCAAGCATGGCGTGCCACCGGCCCAGTGGACCCGTGAAAATATCGACTACATGCGAGACCAGTTGCGCCGCTTGGGCTTCGGTTACGATTGGAGCCGCGAGTTGGCCACCTGTGAGCCCAGCTATTATCGGTGGGAACAGTGGCTGTTTCTCCGTTTATTGGACCGGGGGTTGGTCTATCGAAAAAACGCCACGGTGAATTGGGACCCGGTCGATCAAACGGTGTTAGCGAATGAGCAAGTGATCGACGGCCGAGGTTGGCGTTCCGGTGCCTTGGTGGAACGGCGGGAAATTCCCCAGTGGTTCTTGAAGATCACCGATTACGCCGATGAATTGCTGGATGATCTGGATGCCTTGGATGGCTGGCCCGACGCGGTCAGAACCATGCAGCGAAACTGGATCGGTCGCTCGGAAGGGGTAGAGCTCGAATTCGCCGTGGAAGGGCGCGATGACCACGTCACGGTCTACACCACCCGGGCCGACACGCTGATGGGCGTCACCTATCTTGCTTTGGCGCCGGAACATCCTTTGGCACTGGCCCAAGCAGCGCAGAGCCCCGAGGTGGCCGCGTTTGTGGAAGCATGCTCTCACAGCAGTGTCTCGGAAGCGGCGATTGAGAAGCTAGAGAAGGACGGTCGACCCCTTGGCTTGAATGCGATTCACCCCATCACCGGTGAGCCGGTTCCCATTTGGGTCGCAAATTTCGTGCTGATGGGCTACGGCACTGGCGCAGTGATGTCGGTACCGGCGCATGATCAACGCGACTGGGAATTCGCCCACCGTCACGGATTGGCCATTCGCCAAGTGATCGAACCCCGCTCGGGCGAAGTGGTGGATTTGACCGCCGGCGCTTACACGGATCGTGGCAAACTCGTGGATTCCGGAGAGTTTTCCGGGCTTTCCTCCGCCGATGCGATTCGGGCGATCGCGGCTCATCTCGAGGCGGCCGGCCGGGGACGTCAGCGGGTCAACTATCGCCTGCGCGATTGGGGCATTTCACGGCAGCGATACTGGGGAACGCCTATCCCCGTCATTTATTGCGATCGGTGTGGCACCATGCCGGTTCCTGACGATCAGTTGCCGGTGGAGTTGCCGCGGGACGTGACGCTGACGGGCGGCACTTCGCCCTTGCATCAGATGCCTACGTTTTTCCAAGTACCTTGCCCGGGGTGCCGCGGAGCGGCGCGGCGGGAGACCGATACCTTCGATACGTTCTTCGAATCCTCCTGGTATTTCGCGCGCTACGCCTGTCCCGATAACGATCAGGCGATGCTGGATGAACGGGCCGATTTCTGGCTGCCCGTAGACCAATACGTTGGCGGCGTCGAACACGCGATTTTGCACTTGTTGTATGCCCGCTTCTTCCAAAAACTGATGCGCGATGTGGGACTGAGCTCGGCCGATGAACCGTTCACCAACTTGTTAACTCAGGGCATGGTGCTGAAAGACGGGGCCAAAATGTCAAAGTCCAAAGGCAACACCGTGGATCCTGAGGCGCTGATTCAGCGTTTTGGAGCCGACACGGTGCGTTTGTTCACCATGTTCGCGGCGCCGCCGGAACAAAGCCTGGAATGGTCCGACAGCGCGGTGGAAGGCAGTTTCCGCTTCCTCAAGCGATTTTGGCGTTTGGTCCATGACCACGTGGACGGTGGATCCGTGGCCGCGCTGGAACCGGATAGCCTGGATGCCACGCAGAAAGCGATGCGCCGGCAAACCCACGAGACCATCGCCAAAGTGAGTGATGATGTCGGCCGCCGGTATACATTCAACACGGCGATTGCGGCGATCATGGAGCTCAGCAATGCCCTGGGACGTTTCAACGATCCCAGTCCGCAGGGCCGGGCGGTGATGCGCGAGGCGCTGGAAGCCTGCATCCGAATGTTGTCGCCCATCGTGCCCCACATCGCCCATCAGCTGTGGTTTCAATTGGGTCATCATGGTCCGGTGATCGACGAGTCCTGGCCTGCGGTGGACGAGACCGCGCTGGTGCGGGATGAAATCGAGATCGTGGTGCAGGTCAACGGCCGCTTGCGAGCTCGCATCGAGGTCTCGGCAGATGCCGATCGGGAGGCGATCCAGGCGGCCGCTCTGGCGGATGAAAATGTCATTCGGTTTATCGAAGATCAGCCGGTCAAAAAAGTGATTGTCGTGCCGGGTAAGCTGGTGAACGTTGTCGTTTGATGGCGATAGAGCGGGCTTTTTTTTACCATCGCGCCATCGTCCGGTGGGCAGCCATCGTCAGTGCCCTTTGGGTTGCCGGCTGCGGTTGGCAATTGCAAGGCCAAAGTGCGCTGCCCGCTTCGATCGAGAGCATTCAAGTTCGATCAATGACCGACCAGCGTTTGCTGGGCTACGAGATCGTCCGGCAACTGAAGGCAACTCAGGTTACGGTGGTAGACAGCACTGCGGATGCGGATGTCGTTTTGGAGATTTTGCAGGACCGGTGGGAGCAGGAACTGGTATCGGTTGGCTTGAACGGCAAGGCTCAGGAGTACGGCGTGTTGATGCGTGCCGCATTTCGGGTCTCGCGGCACGGTGAAACCGTTCTGCCGGCTCAAAATTTGGTGTTGCGACGGGTTTATATCGTTGATCCGCAAAACGAGTTATCGAATGAATGGCGGGTACTCGAATTGGTCGATACGCTCCGGGTCGATATGGCCCGGACGGTGATTCGTCGCCTGCGGGCTTTGGAGCAAGCCGATGCCGATTTCGCCCGATAAGCTGGACGGGCAACTCGCGCGGGGCTTGCCACCGGTGGTCGTTCTGGGCGGTGACGAGCCACTGTTGATTGAAGAGGCGGCCGACAGCGTTCGCCGCACGGCGCGAGAGAGGGGATATACCGAACGACAGGTCTTATTCGCGGAACCCGGTTTTGATTGGTCGATTCTGGGCGCCCAGGCGGCCACCATGTCGTTGTTCGGAGAACAACGGTTGCTGGAATTGCGCTTGCCCACCGGCAAGCCCGGAGATGCCGGCGCCAAAGCATTACTGGCCTATGCGGATCATCTGCCGGATGACACTGTTTTGCTGGTGATCTGCGGCGCTCTGGATGCCGCCGCCCGTCGGAGCAAATGGTATAAAGCGCTGGAAGCGGCGGGCGTTGCCGTTCAGGCCTGGCCGTTGGACGAGCGCCGGTTTCCTGGCTGGATTAACGCCCGGCTGGCGCGAGCAGGGTTGCGGCCGACCCCGGAAGCTTTGGGTTTGTTGGTGGAGCGAACGGAAGGCAATCTTCTGGCCGCGCGGCAGGAAGTCACCAAGCTGGCTTTGCTCTGCTCGGGTCCGGAGGTGGATGCCCAAACCGTATTGGCTGCTGTGGGCGACAGCGCGAGATATTCATTGTTCGAACTGGTGGATGCCGCGTTGTCTGGGCAGGTCCGACCGGCCATGCGGATGTTGGCGGCGTTGCGGGAGGAGGGCGTCGAGCCGCCGTTGATCCTCTGGGGGCTCACGCGGGAGTTACGGGTGATGGTCCGTGCCTCAGCGCGGGCGGATGGTGGAGTCCTGTCCGATCAGGCGTGGGGACAGCTTGGGGTGCAGCCGCGGCGAAAGGCATTGCTGGCGAAGGCCCTGCGGCGTCATCGGACGCTCGATTGGGAGTGTTTGTTGGCCTTGGCCGCCCGGGCGGACCGCGTCGCCAAAGGCGTAACACCCGGATCGGTTTGGATCGAGGTGGTAAACTTGGTTTCGGCTTTGGCCGGGGCGCAAACGCCCGCTCGAGCCGTGGCGATTGGGCGGATCTAACCGCCTGCTCGCCATAAAGGCAAGACCGTTCGTAGAACCATGACGGTCAAACAATACTGACAACACGCGTGAACTTGATGAACGATATTTCCAATGTTGCCGAGTATATGGCCAAGCTGGGACAGCAGGCCCGCCGTGCCGCCCGCGTGATCGCGGCGGCCGACACCTCGGCTAAGAATAAGGCACTATTGGCGATCGCTGAGGCGATTGAGAATGATCAGGAATCCATCCTGGCGGCCAATGGGCGAGATTTGGATACGGCCAGCGAGTCGGGGCTCAGCTCTGCACTACTCGATCGTCTGGAATTGACACCCAAGAGCGTGGCGGCGATGGCGCTGGGTGTGCGGCAAATCGCGGACCTGCCCGATCCGGTCGGTGCGGTGACCGACATGCGATTTCGTCCGTCGGGCATTCAGGTGGGGCGGATGCGGGTCCCCCTCGGGGTTATCGGGATCATCTACGAGTCGCGCCCCAACGTGACGGCCGATGCCGCCGCGCTCTGCCTGAAATCCGGGAATGCCACCATTCTTCGAGGCGGATCGGAAGCCTGTCTCTCCAATCAAGCCATCGCGGCCTGCATCCAACGGGGCTTGGCGGCGGCCGACTTGCCTGTCCAGGCGGTGCAGGTGCTTGAGACCACCGATCGAGCCGCGGTCAGCCATCTAATAGCCATGCCGGAGTCGGTGGATGTCATTATTCCGAGGGGCGGACGCGGGTTGATCGAGCGCATCAGCCGTGAAGCCCGAGTGCCGGTCATCAAGCATCTCGATGGTGTGTGCCACGTCTACATCGACGCCGACGCGGACCCGGAGAAAGCGGTGGCGGTGGCATTCAATGCCAAGACTCAGCGGTATGGTACTTGCAACACCTGTGAAACCCTGCTGGTCGCCGCCAAAATCGCGGAAGACGTCTTGCCCCGTTTGGGACAGATGTATCTCGATCGGGGCGTGGAGCTTCGGGGTTGTGATGTCACCCGGCGTCTGATTCCCGAATGCCGTCCGGCCACGGAGGAGGATTGGTTCACCGAATACCTCGGACCGATTTTGGCGATACGGGTGGTGGACGGCCTTGATATGGCCATCGATCACATCGGGCGTTACGGTTCCGGACATACCGATGCGATCGTCACGCAAGATCTGAGCTGTGCTCAACGGTTTCTTCGCGAAGTCGATTCCAGCTCTGTGATGGTGAATGCGTCAACCCGGTTCGCGGACGGCTTCGAGTACGGACTGGGTGCGGAAATCGGCATCAGCACAGATAAATTTCATGCGCGTGGCCCCGTGGGTTTGGAAGGGCTGACCTCGCAGAAATGGATTGTGCTGGGCGACGGCCATGTGCGCCAGTAGATGCGGCCGATCGGCGTTTTAGGCGGAACCTTCGATCCGATTCACGTCGGACATCTGCGTTCAGCCCTCGAGCTTTTGGAGACGCTCGATCTCGCCGAGCTGAGATTTGTGCCGGCCAAACAGCCACCGCACCGCCCGTTGCCCCGCTTGGATGGGGCAAGCCGCGCGCGTCTAATCTCGAGCGCGATTCGCAATCAGCCGGGATTCGTGCTCGATACCCGTGAGCTGTCGCGGCCGGGGCCATCCTACACGGTGGATACTTTGGCGGCGATGCGGGCGGAGGCCGGGGATCAGCCGCTTTGCCTGATTTTGGGAACCGATGCCTTTCTCGGCTTGCCTAAATGGCATCGCTGGGAAAAACTACTGGAATTAGCCCATATCATTGTTATGGGGCGGCCAGGCACGTCTTTGACTCTACCGGGTGAATTGGGCGCCGTTATGGCGGATCAACTGACAAGGGATGGACGAGAGTTGTGCGAGCGGCCGGCCGGCTGTGTTTACTGTTGGGATGGGACGCCGTTGGCGATATCCGCCACGCAGATTCGGTCTCTCATCGCGTCGGGTCGAAGCGCCCGATATTTGGTTCCAGACGAGGTTTGGAACATCATCTTGACGGAGGAAATGTATAAATCTGATGCAATTTGAAGACCTCAGACGATTGGTGGTCGACGCGCTTGAGGACATCAAGGGAGTCGACATCAAGGTCATTGATGTCCGCGGACAAACCAGCATCATGGACGGTATGGTGATCGTTAGCGGAACTTCTCATCGACACGTAAAATCCCTTGCGCAGAACGTGATTCGACGTGCCAAAGAGCACAATATTCAACCTTTCGGTGTAGAAGGCGCTGATGTGGGTGATTGGGTGCTGGTGGATTTAGGCGACATCGTCGTGCACATCATGCGACCGGAAGTTCGCAGTTTTTACAATCTGGAGAAATTGTGGGATTTGTCCTCCACCGATAAGGCTTCCGGCATCGAATCGTGACGTTTCACCCATTGTGCCACCGCCTTTGAGATGAAAATTCATATTCTGGCCGTCAGCTCACGCCAACCGTCGTGGGTCGAAGAAGGCTTCTTGGAGTTCCAGCGGCGGATGCCGCCGGCATGCCGCGTGGAACTTATCCAGATTCCGTTGGCGCGCCGCGGTCGCAACCCCGATTCCGGGCGGGCCAAGGCCGACGAGGGGCAACGCCTGTTGGCGCGGGTTCCCGAGGGCAGTCGGATCATCGCGTTGGATGAGCGTGGAGACGGGTGGACGACGGTCAAACTTTCCCGCCGATTGGCCGATTGGTTCAATGACGGTCGGGATGTCGCTTTGTTGATTGGGGGTCCGGATGGCTTGGCTGACATATGCCGTCAGCGAGCGGAAGCAGCCTGGTCATTGTCTTCGTCGACACTGCCTCATGGTTTGGTTCGGATCATCGTTGCGGAACAACTGTATCGGGCATGGACCGTGCTTGAAGGCCACCCTTACCATCGAGCATAGCCCCAAGTCGTGGCCTGCCGTCAAAAGGGAATGCGTCAAAGGAATGGGGCGCTTGATCCGGAAGGCTGAATGAAAAACCAAAATCAACTCTACCTCGCCTCCAGTTCACCACGACGCCAAGCGCTGTTGACGCAAATCGGTGTTGCCTTTGAGCGCGTGTTGGCACCGGTTGATGAAACGCCCCATATAGACGAGCCGCCGGAGATGTATGTTCGTCGCCTGGCCCAAGCGAAAGCACTGGCAGGCGCCGCCGCGGTTAATGATCCTGGGTCTGTGGTTTTAGGCGCGGACACCGCGGTAGTCATCGATGGCGACATTCTCGGAAAGCCGAAGGACCGGCATGATGCGTTGACGATGCTGGCCCGTTTGTCAGACCGCTGGCATCAGGTTTTCAGCGCGGCGGCACTCACCGATGGTCACCGAACCGAATGCCGAGTGAATGTCAGCCGCGTGCTTTTTCGAACCCTGTCGGCTGAGGAGGCCGCGGCTTATTGGTGTACCGGGGAGCCTGCAGACAAGGCCGGAGCTTACGCGATCCAGGGATTGGGCGCGGTATTTGTCGCTCGGTTGGAAGGTAGTTTTTCCGGGGTGACCGGTTTGCCTTTAATGGAGACCTGCGAGCTCTTGTCTGACTTCGGGCTGGCGAGCTCGTCGCTGGTCGTCGGTGAAATACGCAATCGAACGTGATCGGTCAAGTCAGAACAACCGCGTTGCCAGGAGACGGGCGAACCCATGAGCACTGAGATTTTAATCAACGTGACACCGGAGGAGAGTCGCGTCGCGCTGGTTGAGAACGGCTTGTTACAAGAGGTGTTTATTGAGCGCAGCGACCACCACGGGATCGTCGGCAGCCTCTATAAGGGCAAAGTTCTAAGGGTATTGCCGGGCATGCAGGCGGCATTCGTCGATATCGGCATGGAACGCAGCGCGTTTCTGCACGTGTCGGACATGCAGGAAGCCGACCGCTGGCCGACAAGCGAGGAGTTGGATATCGCATCGGATTTCCCTCATCCCGCCGCCGAGCGCTGCGAAAAGATCGAAGATTTAATTCGCGAAGGCCAAGATATCCTGGTCCAAGTCAGTAAAGATGCCATCGGTAACAAAGGCGCCCGGCTGACCACCCGCATCAGCATTCCCTCCCGCTATTTGGTGTTTATACCGGAGTCCGACCACGTGGGCGTGTCGGCCCGAATCGATGGCGAGCAGGAACGTCAGCGCTTGAAAGAGTTGGTGATGAGACACCGCACGGAAGAGCTCTTAGGTGGTTATATCGTCCGCACCGCGGGCGAGGGCGCGGACGAGCATGCCATTTTTCGCGATATGGTCCTCCTCAACCGGATTTGGCAAGCCGTCCAACAGAGCTATCGTGAAACGCCGAGCGGTGCCCGTATCCACGACGATTTACCGCTGGTCCTGCGGACACTGCGTGATCTGCTGAGTGCCGAGGTGGAACGAATTTATATCGATTCGGTCGACACCTATCGACAGGTGGGCACTTTCGTCGATGCGTTTTTGTCCGAATACACCTCCACGATTGAGCTCTATACCGGCGAGCGGCCGATATTCGACCTGTTCGGCGTCGAAGATGAAATTCAACGGGCCCTGGATCGAAAAGTTCCGCTCAAGTCGGGGGGGTATCTGGTCATCGATCAGACCGAATCCATGACCACCGTGGACGTCAACACCGGCGGCTACGTGGGCTATCGGAATTTGGAGGAGACCATATTTAAAACCAACCTGGAAGCGGCCCAGGCCATTGCGAGGCAGCTCCGGGTTAGAAATATTGGCGGAATCATTATCGTCGATTTTATCGACATGAAAGATCCGGATCATCGGCGAAAAGTTTTGAGGGTGTTTGAGGGCGCCGTGGAAAAAGATCCGGCCAAAACCAAGATTTACGACATGTCGCCCTTGGGTTTAGTGGAAATGACCCGCAAGCGCACACGTGAGAGCCTGGGGCAAATCCTGTGCGGCCCCTGCAGCGAGTGTGGCGGGCGAGGGTACACCAAATCGGTCGAGACCGTCTGCTTTGAGATTCTCCGCGAGATTTTACGGGTGGCGCACCAGCTTGAACCCCAGGAGCTATTGGTCATGGCGTCAAGCGATGTTGTTTGCCGGTTGCTGGAAGATCACCCTGCCAGACTGGCGGAACTGGAACATAGCATCGGATGTCCGATTCGGGTGCAAAGCCAGACGCCCTATCACAACGAGCAGTTCGATGTCGTGTTGATGTCATGATCCGAAACCTCCCGTCTTCTCATCAGGGCCTGGAAACGTCATGCGCTTGTTGCGGCTGAAGCATCTGGTGCCCTTGGTGTGTAGCGGCGGGTTGTTGCTGTTCGCTCTCGCCGTGGCGGGTTTTCACTATCTTTCGACCCAGGCGCCCCATTACCGAACGCACGTGGAAGCCTGGTTGGGTGAGAACATCGGTGTCCCGGTGACCATCGGAGGCATGAGTTTGAGCTGGCACCGCCTGGGTCCCGAGGTGGCGCTTTGGGACGTCACCTTGCAGCAGCCGACCGAGGGGGAGGAGTTGATCGTCGGGCGGGTCGCCGTGGGCTTCAGCCTGTTTGATCTGATCGTGGACCGCACGGTACTGCCGCAAAGTTTGGCCGTTGTCGGTGCGGACATCGAATTGGAACGGACTGCTGAAGGTCAGTGGCTGTTCGAAGGTATACCGCTCAACCCCGCAGGTACTGCCCAAATGCCGGATGGGATCGCCGTTTGGTCGTCGGTGACTTCCATTCTCCGAACCATGGGTTCCATTTCGTTCCGAAACAGCACCGTGCATCTGCGGCTGAACGACTATCCCGGCTCGGAACAACATTTCAGTGGCTTGGACATGGCACTGAGAACAACGGGGCAGCGCCACTCGCTGACCATCAGCAGCGGATTGGCCGGCATGCTGGGGCAGGACCTGTCATTGCAGGTCAAGGCCGTTGGTGATCTGGAGACGCCCACTGAGTGGTCGGGGTCTTTTTCCGCCGCGTTCGCTCAGGCCCGCCCGGGTCAATATCTCAGGCGTCTGGTCGGAGAGGCTTTTGATCTTAGCCAGAGCCGGTTTGATCTGGACATTGAAGGGGCCTGGAACGGCCCTCGGCTTGACCGGCTCGCCGTGCGCCTTGATGCGGCCGAAGTGGCC
Source organism: Pseudomonadota bacterium (assembly GCA_034189865.1). Classification (NCBI taxonomy): domain Bacteria; kingdom Pseudomonadati; phylum Pseudomonadota; species Pseudomonadota bacterium. Next base: position 34,044 of record JAXHTV010000014.1, read on the forward strand.
TTGCCGGCCGTGGGGTCGCTTCCTGCGGCGGAGATCGATCACTTCAAGGGTGGGTTTGTGTGGAGCCCCACACGTGACGGCTGGGCGTTGAGCGGCCGGAACATCGACGTGGCGTTGAACGGGGATGGTTGGACCAACGATCACCTGCGCGTGGAATGGTCCCAGGGATCCGGACCGCCCCGACTAACCGTCGATGCGCAATTTTTCCGCTTGCAAGACCTGTTGCGGCTGGCGGACTGTGTCCCCAGCGGTACGAAGTACCGTGTCACTTTGCCCACCGATGCCATACGGGCGTTTGCCCCTGTCGGTGATTTTTCCGACCTTAAGCTGGTTTATCAGCCCGTTGGAGATACCCCGTGGCAGGGGGTTCGCGTGAGTGCACGTTTTGCCAACGCAGGCTGGAATGCGTCCGGTCGAATTCCGGGCGCTGACAACCTCAGCGGCATGGTGGAATTTGATGCGGGGCGTGGGCGCGCCCGTCTCCTCGGCGAGAATGTGGATTTCTATTACCCCCACCTGTTTACCGAACCTTGGCCGAGTCTGATCGTCGATGCCGCTCTTGCGTTTCGCCCCCTGGAGCGCGGTTGGCATATCGAGGCCGAGATTCCGCGGCTTGCCAACAGCGATTTGGATACGGCGGGACGGTTTACCGCCGAGTTGGTCAGCGGCCGCCGTCCAGTGTTGGATATCGAAGCGCAATTTCAAAATGGCAACGGTGCCAGTGTCTCGCGTTATCTGCCCCAACGTGGACTGCCACCGCGGACCAGGAAATGGTTACAGCAGGCCATTTTGGACGGGCAAATCGTGAGCGGCGAGATGGTGTTGCGGGGCGACATGTCCCGGTTTCCGTTCCGGAACGGCGAGGGTGAATTCCGGGTGGAAGCCGGTATTGAAAACGGCGCCTTGGAGGTCCATCCAGACTGGCCATTGTTCAACCAAATCGATGGCATTCTCCGCTTTCAGGGCCCCGGCTTGAACATCGACGTGCACCGGGCCGATGTCAATAATCTGTCCATCAACCAAGCGCGGGTCGAAATCGAAAATTTAAAAAATGCCGTGTTGGTGGCGGAGGGCCAAGCGTCAGGTGACAACAGCGAGGCTTTGCGTTTTCTGCGCGCCTCGCCGATCGGTCGATCCGTCAAAGAACTCCTGACAGGACTGGACGGTAAAGGCTCGACCGAGGTGACCTTGCGATTGGACATGCCTTTGAAAAAGGTCAGCGATGTGGCGGTGAAAGGTCGTGTCGATTGGCGAGGCGCTCGTTTCGACAAACCTGCGTGGAATTTGAGCCTGGCGGATGTGACGGGGCGTTTATTGTTCACTGAGCAGCGATTCGACGCCGACCGAATCACCGCGAGCCTGGATGGGGTTCCGGTGGAGATCGATGTGCAACCCATTGATCGCAATCTTCGAACCGAGGGCGTTTGGCCGACCCGCGTTTCGGCACGCGGACGGGTGGCTGCCGAAACCCTTCGTCGTCACGTTCCGGGGCTGAATCCACAGCTCGTCTTGGGTGAAACGGATTGGCAGGGACAGCTGGACATTTGGCCGGCCGGTGGTGTTCAGTGGCTCGCGACCTCGGATTTGGTCGGTTTTGATGTGGCCTGGCCCCGCTACCTGGCCAAACCAGCGGATGATGTCCGGGCTTTTCGCATCGAAGGTCGCCATCTAGGCGAGACGCAAACGGTCGCGTTTGACTATGGCACCCAAGTGGCCGGGGACTTGCGGCTGGTGCGCAACACGGGTAAATGGCGCTTGGCCGGCGGTGATGTTGCGTTGGGAGAACCCGCGGTGACTGACGGAACCGCCGAGGGTGTTTCCATACGCGGTCGTATTCCGCAGTTCTCCGTTACGGAATGGATGAACGTGTTCGAGTCAGATATCGAACCGAGTTCGATCCGTTGGCCGTCGTGGCTGGCGTGGATGGATGTCCGCATCGATCGGTTGGACGGTATCGGGCCGCCGCAAGAAGGCGTCAGGCTTAAACTTGGCCAGCAGGACCGGGCTGCGGTACTTGAAATTGTTTCACCGCTCATGAATGGTCGGGTGGTTCTGCCGCCGGATCAGGGGGGTGAGCCGTGGCGGATCGATCTTGACCGATTGAATTTATCCTGGGTTTCCAGTGGGCCGCCGAAGCAATCGGGTGTCGGTATGGTCGCCGGTCCGAGTTTTGATCCCCGTGTGCTCCCGCCGATCCAGCTTCGCTGCGACGATCTGAATATTATGGATTTGCCGTTGGGCGAAATGGCGTTGGATATTCGTCCCGTCGAGAAGGGCATCGAGATCGAGCGGTTGGCCATTCGTGGAACGAAATTAAATACCGACGCGGCTGGCCAGTGGATCCATGAAGAGGCCGGCGAATCGACTCAGTTGACGATCAGTACAACCAGTGATGACCCGCGTCGCGCCACTCGGCATCTGGGTTATCCCGGCGTGTTGGATGCAGCGTCCTTTACCATGACGGCCAATCTGCGGTGGCTGGGGGCGCCTTGGGTGGTGTCTGGAAGAAACGTCGGTGGCGAGATACAAATCGACGCGAAGGACGGATACCTATATGTGCAGGAAGCCGATTTACGGGCCAGTATGTTTTTAGGCCTATTCAGCTTATATACCATTCCCCGCCGTCTCTATCGCGATTTCGGCGATGTATTCCGACCCAGCATGCCGTTTTCGAATATCCATGGTGAGTTCCAGATTCGTGACCAGGAGCTGGTCATGGAATCGCTCAAACTGGAAGGACCGGCCGCCGACGTGGCGATTACCGGAAAAACACATTTGGTTGACCTGACCTTTGATCAGGAGATCTTGGTTCAACCCAGTTTGTCCGCCAGTCTCGCGTTGGCCTCGGCGGTAGCTGGAACGGTTGCGGGTGGACCGCTGGTGGGGGCCGCGATGCTCTTAGGGCAACAATTGGTGCGGTGGCCCGTTGGTGACATGGTGGAAATTCGCTATCAGCTAACAGGCGACTGGCGTGATCCGATATTGGAGCGTATCGAAGGACCGTTTAACCTCCCTGATGCGTCGTAGCTGACCCGTGACTCCGGTTAGGAAAATCCGGTCGAATGGTGGTACTTTGCATCATGGGCATATTTGTTGCTTAACGATTTTCGCATGATGTTCACCAAGATAAGGGTTTGCGAGAGTTCAATCGCGCCGGGATAACTACGCTTTGCCACCTCGTGTGGTCCTAAAAATAGGAGAATGCAATGCCTCGGGTTGCCGCCCTCCAAATGGCGTCGGGGCCGAACCTGCAAGCGAATCTACTGGAGGCAGACCGATTGCTTGCAGTGGCGCGTGAGTCGGGAGCGGTGCTGGCCGTGCTGCCGGAGAACTTCGCCTTCATGGGGCTCAAAGAGGCCGACAAACTGGACGTTGCGGAAGCCGATGGGGATGGTCCCATACAACGTGCTTTGAGCCGCGCAGCGGCCCGTGAAGGCTTGTGGATTGTCGGTGGCACGATTCCGCTTCGTACGGAGGTGCCCGGCAAAGTGGCACCGGCATGTTTGGTTTTCGATTCAAACGGCAGGCGAGTGGCTCGCTTCGACAAAATCCACCTATTTGATGTCGATATCGACGATAGTCAGGAGCGTTATCGGGAGTCCGCTACCCTGCATCCGGGCGGGGAGGTGGTGGTCTTGGATACGCCCGTGGGTCGCATGGGGCTCGCCGTTTGTTACGATTTGCGATTCCCGGAATTGTTTCGCCAGGCGGCTGAACAAGGTGCCCAGGTGTTTGCGGTTCCGGCCGCCTTTACGCAGGTAACCGGGCGCGCTCATTGGGAAATTCTGACCCGGGCACGCGCAATTGAAAACCTTGCGTACTTGGTTGCGGCCGCCCAAGGCGGCTACCACGTGAACGGTCGTGAGACATATGGCCACAGCATGATCATCGACCCCTGGGGGACGGTGCTCGATCGACTTCCCCGTGGCAGCGGAGTTGTTTGTGCGGAAGTTTCTGCCGAACATGTCGACGCATTGCGTCGACGTTTCCCTGCTTTAAGCCATCGGCGTCTTGGATAAGCCAAGTGCCTGAACGCGCAGATTAAGACGGTGAGATATTCATGAGCCAGTCCAGTCTTGAAATTGCCAGCCAGCGATTACTTCAGCCCAACGATTTAGGTGCCCGCCAGCTGGAACGGGTTCTTGGTCTGTTGGTGAGCCGAGGAGTCGATTCGGCGGATCTGTATTTTCAACTGAACCGTCATGAAGCATGGGTTTTGGAAGACGGCATCGTCAAAGATGCCAGTTACGATGTCAGCCAGGGCGTGGGGGTCCGCGCCATTAGCGGGGAGAAAATTGGTTTCGCCTATTCGGATGAAATCGATCTTTCGGCCTTGGAGCAAGCATCCAAGGCAGCGCGTGCCATCGTTCATCAAGGCCAAACCGGCTCCGTCTGTGCTCGGGCGACGTCTCGAAGCCTGGAGCTCTACGGCCCGGTCGATCCGCTGACCTCCATGGATTCCCAGTCCAAAGTGGCGTTGCTACAGGACATCGATCGGTTCGCACGGTCGCTGGATTCGCGTGTTAAACAGGTCATCGTCAGCCTCAGCGGGGTCCACGATACGGTGCTGGTGGTAGCCAGCGACGGAACCTTCAGCGGCGATGTTCGGCCGCTGGTGCGTTTGAACGTCAGCGTGATCGTGGAGTCGAACGGCCGCCGTGAGCGGGGTAGCGCGGGCGGCGGCGGGCGATCGGGTTACGATCAACTCCTCGCCCGAGGGGCGGGTGAAGCGTTCGCCCGAGAAGCGGTCCGGCAAGCGCTGGTAAGTCTGGAAGCCGACGAAGCGCCCGCCGGGCAAATGACCGTGGTGTTGGGTTCGGGTTGGCCGGGGGTGCTATTGCACGAAGCCATCGGCCACGGGCTGGAAGGTGACTTCAATCGTAAGGGAACCTCGGCATTTTCCGGTCGTTTGGGTGAACGGGTGGCCTCACCCCTTTGCAGCATTGTCGACGATGGCACCTTGCCGGGGCGGCGAGGATCGCTGAACGTGGATGACGAAGGCGTTCCCACGCAATCCACCATGCTGATCGAGGACGGTATCCTGCGAACGTACATGCAGGACAAGCACAATGCGGCCTTGATGGGGATGGAACCCACGGGAAACGGTCGCCGGGAGTCGTTCGCCCATTTGCCCCTGCCGAGAATGACCAACACCTACATGTTGGCGGGTCCCCACGACCCGCAGGAAATTATCGAATCGGTGTCCCACGGCCTATATGCGGCCAATTTCGGAGGTGGGCAGGTTGATATCACCTCCGGAAAATTCGTCTTTTCCGCCAATGAGGCCTACCTGATCGAGAACGGAAAAATTGGTCGGCCCGTCAAAGGCGCCACCCTCATTGGCCATGGTCCCGATGTGCTCACGCGGGTGAGTATGGTCGGAAACGATTTGGCGCTGGACGAGGGTGTGGGGACCTGTGGCAAAGATGGTCAGAGCGTACCGGTCGGCGTCGGTCAACCGACCTTACGGGTGGATGGACTCACGGTCGGCGGCACCCAGAAAACGTAAAGTCGGGAAGATAAAACAAGGAAGTAACAATGTTGCAAACGTTGATCTTGCTGGCTTTGGTCATCGGTACAGCGGCTGTTTTGCGTGTTGTTCAGCTAGACCGTGAAACCACGCGTCCCTATGCCCGATCCTTCGACGGTGAAGTCTATCGCGTTGGTGCGGCTTACTTGGCCGTTCGGCGAGCTCGCCAGAGGCCGCGTTGCAGTGTCATCGCCGTGCCCGGTTTTTTGGAAGAGATTTGGTATTTCGCCGAGCAATATGATGACCCGGACATCGAGCTGATCCTTTACAACAACGCCGACTATCACCTGCCCATTGAGTCACCGGCGATCCAGGAGCCGGCATGGGGTTCGATGGGTGACCAGCCGGTGGGAACCATCGAATACGATGCGGAAATCGTGAACCGGGCTTTGGAGCATTTGGTGAGCTCTGCGCAAGTTCGCATACACGGCCACTCTCGGGGCGGGGCAGTGGTGCTGGAAGCCGCCTTGCAGCGACCGGATCTTCACCGCGACGGTTCTCGGGCGATGGAATACGTGTTGGAAGCGCCTGTGCTCCCAGGCGGACGGATCCACTATTCCCTGGCGGCCGGCACCAATTCCGTGGGCTTGTGGCTGATGCCGGCGCTGATGCCGGTGATGCGCCGTTTGCCGATGGCTCTGATCGGGCGGGTGATATTTGGTCCCCCGAGGTGTCGGCTGGCGAAGTTGGATTTCGCCTCGCGTCTGTGGCGCAATCCACGAAGGGCTCGCACCGTGGTAACCAATGTCCGCAACATCGTCGATTGGATGAAGCGGACCGATGCGAGGGTTTATCAGAGCTTGAGCCGCGGTTTGATTGCCGTCGGTCACCGAGATCTGATTCTCAGCCGACGACATATGATCGAAAGTGCGACCCGCGCCGAACCCGTTTTGCAGGTCGTGCAGCCGGACGGTTGTTCCCACATGGTCATCCAAGACCGGCCCGATGTTGTTCCGCCTCCCTATGATCATGAAGCCTAACCCGCGATAGATTCAGTGATGCTGCCCCGTCTTGTGGCTCCGTCTGAGGTGGCTGTTGGGTCTGGCAGGCGTTTTATCATGGGTTTTTTCGTTTTTTCCACGGGCGTCGTTTCAGAATGTGACCCGTCGAGTCACATTCTGACCGAAGGAGTTGACCGGCAGCGTCAACTTATCGTCGGCTCCCTGCTGTTTCCCCTCTCGATGTGTATTTCCCAGTCAGTAAAAACAGATGCTTAGGTCGTTATTTTTGCGGTGGCATATTTCCTGCTTCAGTTTGGCCGGGTTGAATACAGCGACCACCCAAGCGATCTGACTCAATCGCGGTGCTGTATTCCCGTGACTCAACCTAAATCGTGTTCCTAAATACTACTGACACATAGACTGTACACGGAGATTATTTGAAATGAAGAAACTGATGAAGACTGCTGCCATGGGCGCCGCTGTTGCTTTACTGCCCCTGAGCGCGCAGGCCGAATTGGCCCCGATGAGCAATGCCGAATTGAGCGCCATCCATGGCCAGGGATACACTATTACTGTCGGCGCCGTTGATTACGCCGTACCTTTTGCCTTTGAAGTGTTTTCTGCAAAGGCCGATCCGGCTGTTCTTAGTGCGGTGGCCGGTTTGGTTAGTGGTTATGCGCCGGGTCTTCCCAGCGGTGTGGATTCCAAGCGTTCGGCCGCGGTCGGCATCGTCAACTCCAAGCTGGCTGACGTGGTTGCGGGCTTGCAGATGATTCCGTACTGGGGTCCGTTGGTGCCCACCGTATCGGTCGCCATCGACTAAAAAAGAACGTCAGGCAATCTGGGCTAAATTCAGAAGCTTGATGGAAGACCTGCCCCGAACGGGGCAGGCCTTTTTTTGGGGCTGGTGAACCGGTGGCTAGTAACGGTATTCGCCGTTCTCAATGGCGTGGTAGATATCGTGGGTCAATTCCACGTATTCATGGGTTCCGGGTAACCACACGTAGATCGGATCGCTGATTTTATCGGGATTGAAGGCTTCTTTCTTCAAGTCCGCTTTTTTGTATTTGAACGTTCCGGTGGTATCCATACTCTCCCGCAAGCGCAGAAAAATCGGCATGGCGTAGTGAGGGAGTTCTTGGTGGAGATACTCCCAAAGTGCTTTGAAGTCCAGCTCGGTCACACCATCGCCGGGCGTGAGCGCTGCCATGCCGGCGCGGCCATCCGTATTCGGTATTTGCACACCGTAGACCACCGCTTCGGCGAGATGCGGATAGGTCCCGATGATGCTTTCCACCTCAGTCGTGGAAACGTTCTCACCCTTCCATCGGAAGGTGTCACCCGTCCGGTCCACGAACTGGAAATGACGGCAGCCGATATCGCGAACCAAATCTCCGGTGTTGAAGTAAACATCTCCTTCTTTGAAGACATTTCGTAGCAGCGCGGCTTCGGTTTTCTCTTTCTGGGTATAGCCGACAAATGGCGTTGCTTTGGTGACTTTGCCCAAAAGCAGACCCGGTTCGCCTTTGGCGGCCGGAACCATGAAGCCGTCGGCGCCTCGCACCGGTTGCTCCAGGTCTTTGTCGTACTTGATCAGCGCGATGTTACCGCCGCCGAAGCCGATGGTGTTGTCCAGGTTGAAGATGTTCATGAAGGCGACGTTGCCTTCGCTGGAGGCATAAAATTCGTAAATGTTCTCGATGTCGAAACGACGTCGGAATTCCTTCCAGATTGTGGGCCTCAGGCCATTGCCGATCATCATACGGACCGGATTGTCCGGATCGTCATCCTGAGGTGGGCGATTGAGCAGATAACGACACAGTTCGCCGACGTAGCCGAAGCCGGTGCAGCGGTAATGATGAATATCACGCCAGAATTCGCTGGCGCTGAATCTCCGGCGAATGACCACGGCGGCGGGGCCGGCAACGATGGCGCCCCAACAAACCAGTAGGCCGGTGGCGTGATAGAGGGGCAGCGTGAGATAGAAGATGTCGTCAGAGCGCATTCCCGAAATCACATGACCAAAACCGGCATGGGCAGCCAGCCACCGCAGATGATTGGTGATCGAGGCCTTGGGCATACCGGTGGTGCCGGACGTGTAGATGTAGAAGAGTTTGTCTTCTTTCTCCACCGTTTTGGTGGTCTCGGGGTTGGTTTTCGGCAATCGGCTCGCCAACTCAGGCAAGTTGCCATAATCGGCGGGGGCTTCTCCGAACGTTTTGCTGGTGTCGGCATCGGCGACAAAAAAGAACCGATCGCCAGCGAGCTCCAAATCGGACCGCACTTCATCGATGGCGTGGATCAATTCCTCGCCGATAATGGCCATCACCGGCTTGACGAGGTTGATGCTATGCGTGAGTACCTTGCCGGTCTGCGAGGTATTCAGCAGCGCGGCGATGGCGCCTACTTTGGCGATCCCCACCGCATGAATCAGGAACTCGGGGCGATTTTCGACCATCAACGCAACCACATCGCCTTTTTTCACGCCTTGCTGGATGAGGAAGTGCGCGACCTGATTGGCGGCTTCGTTGAATTCCCGATAGGTAACTCGCCGATCCAGATAGAACATGGCTGGGTTGTCGGGATAGTTTTGCGCCGCATTTTCGATGACGGCACCCAGCGAATGATTGTTCTTAATCGGATTGAGAACCCGGCCCGCTTTGATGAAGGAGGGTACCCGGCCGATCAGCCGAGGTACGCGGCCTAAGACGTGACGGAGATGTATCGTATCGCTGCTCATCCCTAAGAGTTCCTCAAATTACAGTCGTTAAACAATAACCATCGCGGGAAAACCATTTTGTCCAAACTGATTCCCCGGAACGTCGGAATCCGCACTGGTGCTATCAGAGTCTTTGCTTTGATTGTTCGGCAATCACCGAATGACTCAGCAGTGGGCCAGTGTTTGTTCACCGCCTGCTTCATGCCGCAATGCTCGGATCTGGCAGGGCAAGCCGTGACCGAAACGACTCGCTGTGCTCCGAGTGGATAGCGCATGGCCCCGGATACGCCGTCCGGTCCAGCAGGCTGGTGATGGTGGCCTAAGGTTCGGGTGGCTTGCACCCATACCACACGGTGGTGCCGATTGATGCGACCAAGGGTCGATCGGGCGTATCCGTAGCCCGCTCCTCTGAGGCCAAGGGTTAGGAACGGTCGCTGCAGAAACATACCTGTTGTTGAGCGACCAGTCAAAGACCAGCAGAATGACGATATCCTTCTCCGGTTGCTCGTTCTTTTCGCCGTGCAGTATCTTTGTCACGGAATTGTCTTAAGATGGTGCGCTAGCTTTACCGTTGTCGGGTGGTGCGGGGAAGGCGCCAATTAGGCTTGCAGCTTGATCGGTCGCCGTAGCGACGCCATTGGGGGCTGGACGCAGAGGCAAAGAGCGAATGACGCCCGCTCCTTATCAGTTTTGCTGGGGTTTGTGAGTGTATAACGGGGAATCGGTCAACAATCGGGCGGGCGCCGCCGTGCATCAGGCGAAAGGCATAGACCAAATGAATACCCATCCCATTCTGCCCGCGCTCGGCCCCGATGATGCCGGCACGTCGAGGAAAACGGCAGGTTGATGAAAGCACCCCGTCTGTTGATTCGCCGCGCAGGTTTTATCTCACCTTCACTGATTGCGGGCCTGTTGGTCGTCGGGCTGGCGGTTCATGCCTATTTGTTGTACGACGACTACTTGGCTGCCGACAAGCAGGCCACCGGTACAATTTTCGCCCCCGATTCGCCCGCCCAAAGATCGCCATCCGATATCGATTATGCTGCTCAGATATCAGGCGTGAATCTCCTCGGTGAACCTCGTGCCGAAGCGGCAACACCGGTGGTCACGCAGGCGCCCGTTACCGATTTGGATTTAACCCTGCAAGGGGTGCTCGCTGGCATGGAGCCGAACATGGCGATCATCGGCGATCGGGGCAAGCAGCAGGTCTACGCCGAGGGGGAAGAATTGCCCGGTGGGGTGGTGCTGCATTCGGTACAAGAGAACAAAGTGATTCTTCGTCGGGCGGGTCGACACGAGACATTGCCCATGAGCGAGCCGGAATTGCTGATTGTCCCGGTAGAGGACGCGCCAGAACTGATGCTCAATCAAGAAGAAGACTTGTCTTCCATGCTGACCGGACACCTGGAGGTGATCCCGGTCTATGAGGACGATCGATTGGTCGGATATCGGATCGGTCCCCGGAATCGAGAGACGCTGGCGGCGGAGCTCGGTATTCCGCCGGAAGAGATGATGAGCGAAGTGATGGAGCTCCCGCTGGAAGAAGGCGATGATATGGACGCCTTGTTGGAAGTATTGGCGGAGACAGACCCCGAGGTCGCGGCGATGTTGGCGCGGGAAGGATTTGGACGATAATGGCAGGGAAAAACAGATGACCAGGGCTTGTATCAGATGGTTTATCTGCAGCGTGGCAATTGGACTGAGTCTGGGTAACGCTGTTCACGCAACTGAGCCGGTCACGCTAAATTTGCAGGACGCAGACCTCGAGGCCGTCATCCAGACGGTGGGCCGGATTACCGGCAAGAATTTTGTGATCGACCCCCGGGTCAAGGGTAAGGCGACCGTTGTTTCGTCGCGCCCCATGTCGCCGGACGAGGTATATCAGGTATTTCTGTCGGTACTGGAAGTTCACGGCTACGCAGCTGTGGAAGAAGGCAATACCGTCAAGATCGTTCCTGACGTGAATGCGCGGCAGAGCGCGACACCGGTGGTCTTTGGTCAACAGGCCGCGCCGGCGCGGTACAGCTTGGTAACCCGTGTGATCGCGTTGCGCAATGTGCCGGCGGCCCAATTGGTTCCGGTTTTGCGGCCGCTGGTGCCACAGAACGGCCATGTCGCAGCTTACCCAGAGACCAACGTGCTGATTATTTCGGATGCAGCGTCCAACGTGGAGCGTTTGGTCAACATCGTTCGCAGTGTCGATCAGCCGACCCACAACCAAGCGGAAGTCATTCAACTCGAAGAGGCGTCTGCAGTCGATCTCGTCCGCGTGCTCAAATCCTTGTCCGGGGATGCTCAGGGTGGGCCGTCTCTGGTCGCGGATGAGCGGACAAACAGTATTATTTTGGGGGGCGATCCGGCAGCGAGACTGCGCCTTCGTGCGTTGATTCGTCATCTGGATGCGCCGGTGTCGGATACCGGAGGAACCCACGTGGCATATCTGCGCTTTGCCAAGGCAGAAGAGCTCGCACCCATCATAGAGACCGTGCTGACGCGCGAAAAGAAACCCAACGCCGGAACCACCCAAACGTCTGAAGGCGTCGCCCGGGTTCAGGCCTATGAGGCCACTAACGCCTTGGTCATTTCCGCTTCTCCCGATCAACTGACCATGGCCAAGCGCATCGTTCGGGAACTCGATATCCGTCGCCCTCAGGTGTTGGTGGAGGCCATCATCGCCGAGGTCGGGGCCGACACTTCCAAGGAATTAGGCTTTCAGTGGTTGGTCAACGATGTGACCGACAACTTCGGTACCATCAGTCTGACCAATTTCACCAATGCCGGCATGAGCTTGGCGCAATTGGGTGCTGCCGTGGTGGCCGAAGAGATACCACCGGTGGGTCGGGGACTGAGTCTGGCGCTGGGTGATTTCGGCGGCGATAACGACTGGGGTGTGCTGGTGCAGGCGCTGGCCGCAGACACCGATACCAATGTGTTGTCCATGCCCAGTTTGCTCACACTGGACAATGAAGAGGCCGAAATCATCGTCGGACAGAATGTGCCCTTCATCACCGGCCAGTTCACCAACACTGGCGCGGTTGAGGGTGCCAGCAATCCCTTTCAGACCATTCAGCGGGAAGACATCGGTTTGACGTTGCGGATCACGCCGCAAATCAACGAAGACGCCACTGTGCAGCTCGACGTCGAACAGGAAGTCTCCAGCATCGCGCCTGATTCCGGCCGAGCCGCCGACCTCATTACCACCAAACGCTCGATCAAAACCAGCGTCCTGGTGGATACCGGAGCGACGATTGTCTTGGGCGGACTGATCGACGATAAGCTGAATAAACGGGAGCAGCGCGTTCCGGTTCTCGGCGACGTTCCGGTTCTGGGCGCGTTGTTCCGTTTCCGAGATGCGCAAGTCATCAAACGGAATTTGATGGTTTTTCTCCGCCCCAGCATTCTCAGAATTCAAGATGACAACACGGTGGTAACGCGGAGCAAATATCAACAGATTCGGGAGAAACAGCTGAAAGCCATCGAGACCGACCGGCGGCTGAGAGATACCGGGAAACCGCTGCTGCCGTCGCTCGAACAGTGGGAACAGCAAAACCCGGTGCCACCGCAGACACCGAGCCCGAAAGGCATAGACGACTCCTTCCTCCGGCATGAACCGGCCGGCCATCTGCGGCGGGAAGTGGCAACGGGATGAGTGCCGTGGAGGCCCCTGAACAGTCCAAAGTGCTGATTCCGTTTGCCTATGCGCGGCGAAACGGGCTCTTTGTTCGGGAGATATCAGACGGCCATGCCGTTATCTGGCAACGGCCGGATGCCGACCTGACCGCGCTGGCGGCGGTGCGCGCTCGCCTAAACCTACCTCTCAGACTGCAGCAGGTGGATTCAGCGGAATTTGAGCGCGAGTTGCAGCATGCTTACGAGTCGGATGCCGGGGTGGCCGCGGCCGTAATCGATACCTTGGATCAGTCCGTGGATTTGGCTGATCTGTCGGAGCAGCTGGCCGAACCTGAGGATCTCCTCGAGAGCGCTGACGACGCCCCGATCATTCGTCTTATCAACGCCATCCTGACCGAAGCCGTCAAGGAAGGGGCTTCGGATATTCACATCGAATCATTCGAAAAGGACATGCGTATCCGCTTTCGGGTCGACGGTGTGCTGCGAGAGGTGCTTCGGCCCAAGGCCGCCCTGGGGCCTTTGCTGGTATCGCGGGTCAAAGTGATGGGGCGGCTGGACATCGCCGAAAAGCGCCTGCCCCAGGACGGCCGTATTTCGCTTCGGATTGCCGGTCGGCCGGTGGATGTCCGCGTGTCTACGCTGCCCTCCGGTCATGGCGAGCGCGTGGTGTTGAGACTGCTGGACAAGCAAGCGGGACGCTTGGATTTGCGCCACATCGGCCTGCGGGACAGCGATCAGCAACGGCTCGATCGGATCATCCACCGGCCTCATGGAATCGTCCTGGTGACCGGCCCGACCGGGTCCGGTAAAACCACAACACTGTATGCCGCGCTCACCCGACTCAACGAACTTTCCCGCAACATCATGACGGTGGAAGATCCCATCGAGTATTTTCTCGAGGGCATCAGTCAGACGGCCGTAAACACCAAAGTTGAAATGAGTTTTGCCCGGGGACTGCGGGCCATTCTGCGACAAGATCCCGATGTCATCATGGTGGGAGAGATTCGCGATCTGGAAACGGCCCGCATCGCCGTGCAGGCCAGTTTGACCGGGCACTTGGTGCTCTCGACCCTGCACACCAATACGGCCATCGGCGCGGTGACACGTCTGGTGGACATGGGCGTGGAGCCTTACCTCATCGCTTCCAGTGTATTGGCGACCGTCGCGCAGCGTCTGGTGCGGGTGCTCTGTGAAGATTGCAAACAGCCCACTGTCGCGGACGTCGCGGCCTGCGTCGAACTGGGTGTGGTCAGTGAGTCGCCACCGACCTTGTTTGAACCGCGGGGGTGTCCCCTGTGCAATCACACAGGTTTTCGGGGGCGAACCGGAATATACGAAGTCATCGAGATCGACGCCGAGTTGCGCGATCTGATTCATGACAACGTATCCGAGCCGCTCTTGGAGCGGGCCGCGAGAGCCCAAACGCCATCGATCCGAGCCGATGGCATCGAAAAAGTCCTGGCGGGCATCACTTCGTTGGATGAGGTGATGCGAGTCACCCGGCAGGATTGAGCACCGTGAATGTTGTGGCGAGTGATTGGCAGTGGCGGCGTATCATTTCGTAGCCGTTGACGCCCGGGGGCGCCAACGCAAGGGCGTACTGGACGGCGACCATCCGCGGCAGGTTCGTGCCCAGCTGCGCGAGCAAGGCTTGATGCCCCTGGAGGTCGAAGAGGTTCAGCGGCGTGAAGCCCGTGCGCCCCGGATTACGGTTCGCCGGGGTTTGAGCAGCGGCGCGCTGGCCCTCATGACCCGTCAGTTGGCCACCATGCTCCGTGCGGGTTTGCCGGTGGAGGAAGCCCTGCAAACCGTCGCGCGCCAGACCGAGCGCGCCCGTGCTCGCACGATTTTGTTGGGGCTGCGCGCCCAAGTGATGGAAGGTCAGCCCTTGGCCCAAGGGCTGCGTCAGTACCGGCATGTTTTCCCGGAAGACTACGTGGCGACGGTTGCGGCAGGAGAGCAGACAGGGCACCTAGACCGCGTTTTGGAGCGATTGGCCGATCACACCGAGAGTCAACAGGCGATCCGGCAAAAAGTCACCGCCGCGTTGGTCTATCCGATTTTATTGGCGGTGGTATCGGCGGGCATCGTGGTGGCGATGTTGGCCTACGTGGTGCCGCAGGTGGTGCAGGTTTTCGCCGGGATCGGGCGGGAATTGCCCTGGTTGACGCGGACGATGATCGCCAGTAGCGATTTTCTGCGAGATTGGGGTGTGTATTTGATCGTCATCAGTGGTTTGTTGTTTGCCGGAGGGACCTACCTGCTGCGGGATGAGGGGCGCCGGGCGCGTTGGCATCGGCTGCTGCTGGCAACGCCCGTCTTGCGACGCCTGATCGTCGGTAGTAACGCGGCCCGCTTTACCCGCACACTGAGTATCTTGATCGGCAGCGGCGTGCCGTTGGTCGAAGGGTTGCGAATCGGTGCACAGGTGTTGACGAATCTGCCCATGCGGCAGGCGGTACTGGACGGCGCGGCCCGGGTGCGGGAGGGCAGTAGTTTGTTTCAGAGTTTGAACCGCACCGGCTATTTTCCTCCCATGACCTTGCATTTGATTGCCAGCGGCGAGTCCAGTGGCAAACTCGAAGAAATGTTGGATCAGGCAGCCCAGACCTTGGAGCGGGATCAGGAAATGTGGGTTAACAGCCTGGTATCGGTTCTTGGTCCGCTGATTATTTTGACGATGGGCGGCATCGTGTTGCTGATCGTTCTATCGATCATGCTGCCCGTATTTAATCTCAACCAACTTGTGACTTAGGTGGCTATGAAGCATCGGAACAAACGTGAGCGTGGGTTCACCCTGATCGAGATTATGGTCGTCGTGGTGATTCTGGGGATCCTTGCGGCGGTGATTGTGCCGAACATCATGGATCGCCCGGACGTGGCGAGAATCACCAAAGCCAAGCAGGATGTGCGTGCGATCGAAACCGCATTAAACCTTTATCGGCTGGACAACTTTCGTTATCCCACCACCGATCAGGGCGTGGAGGCGTTGGTGACCAAGCCCAATATTTCCCCCGTGCCCTCAAATTACAAGGCCGGCGGCTACCTGGGGCGATTGCCCAAAGACCCCTGGGGTAACGATTATATTTACCTGAGTCCGGGCGTACATGGGGAATTTGACCTCAGCAGCTTGGGCGCCGACGGACGGCTGGGGGGCGAGGGTTTTAATGCCGACATCAACAACTGGGAGTTGGAATAAGCTCGCTCGGCGATCGATCCGCTCTGTTACGCCGGCGGGTTTCACGCTCATCGAACTGCTGGTCGTCATTGTGATCATCGGCGTCGTGCTGAGTTTCGCCACCCTGGGTTTTAGAAGCGGGGACCGTTCGCGGGCGCTGGCTTATGAGGCAGAGCGGGCATTTTACTGTCTCAGTCTGGCCGCCGAAGAGGCTTTGCTATCCGAGCGACACCTGGGCTTTCAGATGACCCCAAAAGGCTACGGATTTATGGAATTCGGCGCGGCCGGGTGGGTGCTCTCGCCCAAGAATCCCTGCGCACCGCGTGATTGGCCGGAGTGGCTGGAGGCCGATTTGGTGGTGGAAGGCAACGCCCTCGAAGCGCCAGACGAGGACACCCCGGTGCCGGAAATCTATGTTTTGGCCGGTGGCGAGATGAGCCCGTTTTCGCTCATTCTTTCTCACCAATCGATGGCGTTTCGTATCGCCGGTGACGTGTTAGGCCGAGTGACCCTGGAGCCGGTGGCGCCATGAGTCGGCGGGGCGAACGTGGTTTTACGCTGCTCGAAGTCATGGTGGCGCTTTTGGTGTTGGGTGTGGCGATGGGCGCCGCAGTGGAAGGGGTCTCCCGCGCGGCGAGTCAAACCAGCTATCTCCGGGATCGGACCATCGCCCTTTGGGTGGCGG
Source organism: Pseudomonadota bacterium (assembly GCA_034189865.1). Classification (NCBI taxonomy): domain Bacteria; kingdom Pseudomonadati; phylum Pseudomonadota; species Pseudomonadota bacterium. The sequence continues at coordinate 50,727 of JAXHTV010000014.1, forward strand.
AGAACGTCGCGGCGGAACTGCGTTTGGAACCTCAGTGGCCTGCGATTGGGTTTCAGGAAGGGCAGGAGGACATGCTTGATCGAACCTGGTACTGGCGGGCCCAGGTTTCGGGAACGCCGGATCCCGAGTTGCGGCGAGCCAACATCGCGGTGCGAAATGACAAAGACAAACAGGCAACGCCTCTGACGACATTGGTCGTTTTCCTGGCGCCGCCACAGCCCGAGGATCGCAGGCGGCCGTGAACGCGCGTGGTTTTACCCTGCTGGAACTGGTCGTGGCGCTGTCTATTTTTGCGGTGATGGCGGTGATGGCTTACGGCGGGCTGAACGGCGTGATCGATGGCCGCACGCAAACCCTCGATACCCAAGCCCGCTGGGAGACACTGCAAAAAGCCATTGCGGTCATGAGTCATGATATTCGGCAGGCCAGCATCCGCCCGGTGCGGGACGAGCTGGGCGATCTTCAGCCCGCCTTGCATGCCGAACACTACACCGACAGCATTTTGGCGTTTACCCGAGACGGATGGCTAAACCCCCTGGGGCAGCCGCGCAGTTCGCTGCAGCGCGTCGGTTATCGGGTGGACTCACAGACCCTATACCGTTTGAACTACTGGTACCTGGATCGCGCGCCCGACACCGTCGTGCAAACCACCGAGTTGCTGGATGGCGTCCGCCGTTTCGAGGTCCGACTGTTGGATAGCGAGGGCCGTTGGCGCATGGATTGGCCGCCTCCAGACGCCGATTTGGACGAGATGCCTCGGGCGATGGCGTTCGAAATGGACCTGGAAGGACTGGGCCCGTTATCTCGGGTGTTCGTGTTGGAATGAGACTGCGGACGGGCACCGTGACCATCGCGTCGACCCAGCGGGGTTTGGCGCTGATCACCGCGATGCTGGTGGTGGCCTTGGCTACCCTGCTCGCGGTCAATATCTTTGACCGCCACTATGTGTTCGTGCAGCGAACAGCCAGTGTGATTAACGGCGATCAGGCCTGGGCCTATGCCGAGGGGGCCGAACTTCAAACCCGTGGTTTGTTGCGTCGGGATCAGGCCGGGTCCGATCGTGATACGCTGCTGGAGTCGTGGGCGCGGCCGCAGCCGCCGTTGGAGATCGACGGCGGGACGATGGAAATTCGAATTGAGGATTTACAAGGGCGCTTCAATCTCAACAACTTGGTGAGTGGAGACCGGCCGGTGGATGTGCAGATCGCGTACTTTCAGCGTCTGCTGCGGCTGCTTGATCTGAGTCCGGAACTGGTCTGGCCCATCGTTGATTGGTTGGATACGAACATGCAGCCGGTGCCGCTGGGCGCGGAGGACGGCGACTATCTTCGGCTGGAGCCGGCCTACCGAACGGCAAACCGACGGTTTGTCAGTGCCGATGAGCTGTTATTGGTCCGCGGAATGGACAGGGAGTCGTATCGACGTTTAGCGCCCTTCGTCACGGCGTTGCCCGAGTCGACGCAGCTGAACGTCAATACGGCAAAACCGATAAACTTGCGGGCCTTGCGCGAAGGCCTGGATGAAGGATGGGCGCAGTCGGTTATGGCTCAACAAGCTGCAGATGGATTTGCAACGGTGACTGACTTCCTGCAACTGATGGGTGAACGCCCTGGTCCGGATCAGGGCGAGGCAACCACGGCAGATCTGCTCGGCGTCAGGAGCCAGTTTTTTCGAATGCAAGCAAAGGTTGTTCTGGGAGAGAGCCGATTGTCGATGGTCAGTGTGCTGCGACGGGAATCCGATCGCGTCGAACTGATTGGTCGCCAGCGAGAGGTATTCGATGACAGCACGTCTGTATTTACGCTTGCCGGCAAGTGAGGGTGCGCCGGCCCAGTGGTTGTTGCAAGGGGCGGAAGAATCCCTGGAATCGGCCGCGTCCGGTGTGGGCGATCCGCAGCAAGCTTTGGATCAGGCGGCCGAAATCGGCGCTGATGTTTACTTGATCGCGCCAGGCGAACGCGTCACCTGTCATCGTGTGGATGTGCCGCTGCGTGGTGAGTCGCGTATCCGTCGACTGGTTCCCTTCGCGTTGGAAGAGGTTCTCCCCGGCGAGGTCACCGACTATCATTTCGCCCTCGGCGAGCGCGCCGAAGGCGGTTCGGTCCCCGTCGTAGCCGTGCAAGCGGAGTTGATGGGCAAATGGGTCGACGGGGTTCGCGAACGTGGACTCATCGCAAAGGCCTGTCGCGTCGATACGCTGCTTCTGCCGCATAAGCCGAACCACTGGACCGTGTTGGTTGAATCGGAAGTCTGTCGTATCCGGACCGGATCGGCCAGTGGCTATTGTTGCGATCTGGAAAACCTCACGGTTTTTCTGCGTCGCGCCATCAACGAGGCGGACGAGCGACCCGAGGGGATCGATCTGCTCATGGCACCGGGTTCTCAGGAAACCTGGCAACTGGAAGTGATCGATGCCACGTCCCGTGGTGTGCCGGTTCACACGGCGGACCTGAACAGACCGCTACAACGTTTCGTCGCGGCCATTGCGCAAGACCCCAGCCCTGATCTCTTGCAGGGGGCATTTCGCACGGAGACTTCCTGGACCGGCAGGCTGCGGCCATGGTGGCCCGTCGCGGCGGTGGCGATGGTATGGCTGGTCATGGTGATGTCGGCTTGGGGTTACGATCATCTCCGCATGCGGCATGAAATCGTGTCGCTGGAGGGCGAAATCCGCTCCATACTCAAATCCAGTTTTCCCCAGATGCGCCGCTTGGAGCCGCCCCGTGTGCGGATGGAGCAGGCCCTTGCGGAGCTGCGACAAGAGGCGGGTGACGACCGTTTTCTTCGGTTGATGGCCGAAACGGCGCCGTCCTTGGTGCGTATGCCCGGTTTTGCGCTGCGAGGGCTCCGCTATCAGAACCGGGTGCTGGAGATGCAAGTGGCTGTGGCCAATATCCAGGCCTTGGAGATGGTCAGAGAGGAGATGGCGGGTCGGGCGCTCGAGTTGAGTGTGGTCTCGGCCAGTGCGGATGGAGACGGGATCCTCAGCCGCATTACGATTCGGGAAATGTCATGAAGAGTTGGTGGCAGTCACTGGCCAAACGGGAGCGTTTGTTTTTGTCAGTCGGCATTGTGTTTCTCATCGTGGTTTCGGCGTACGTGTTTGTGTACACGCCCATGGTTCGAACGCATGAAAGAATGCAAGAAGACTTGCTGGCCTTACGGGCAGAGCGGGACTGGATGCGTCAAGCGTCCAGGGAAGCGGCGGCGCTGGTTTCTCAACAGAAGCGGCGGGGCGCCGTCTCGGCCACCCAAAGTCCATTGCTCGCAGTACAAAAAAGCGCGGACGCCATGGGTGTTCGTGCGTATCTGACCCGCTTCGAAACGGAGTCCAATAACGCCGTCCGTGTCCGATTGGAGGATGTTCCTCTAGACGCCATGGTTTTTTGGTTACAGAGTTTGGCTCGCGATTATGGCCTGTCCGTGCGGCAACTGGCGCTAGAGCCAGCGGAAAGTCCCAATACGTGTCATGTAAGCCTCAGCCTGGAAGCCTAACGACAGCGCTTTGGGACGGCACGGAGAGAGCAGCGAACCGGACCGCCGATAGCGGCCGGAAAGAATAGGATAGTCAGTACATGTCGGCGCGCGCCTTAAACCCGGAAGACCTGTATCACCCCTGCGATCCCGATCGTTTGGGCTTTTCGGTCACCTCTGAAGTCACCGAAGACGGCGTTGCCTTTGGGCAGGCCGAGGCACTGGATGCCGCCCGATTCGGCATTGAAATGGGCCGCCCGGGGTACAACATTTTTGCTATCGGCAGCGCCAGCCGGGATACCCACGCCGCCATGATGCCGGTGTTGGAGGGGGCCGCATCGCAAAGACCTGCAGCGGGAGACTGGTGCTACGTTCACAACTTTCAGTTGCCATCCAAACCCAAAGCGCTCAGTTTTCCGGCCGGTGAGGGCGAACGGTTCCGCCGAGCGCTGAATCAACTCGTCGAAGATCTCAAGGCCAGCATCCCCGCGGCTTTTGAAAGTGAGGAGTATCAAGCCCGTCGTCAGCTCCTCGAGCAGAAATTCCAGGACCGCCAAGAAAAAGCCTTCACGGAGATTCAAGAGAAAGCCAAGGAAAGCGGCGTTGCCATGTTTTCCACACCGCATGGTTTCACCTTCGCGCCGGTGCGCGATGGCGCGGTCATCAAACCCGATGTCTTTGCCAAGTTACCGCAACAGGAACAGGAAGAGATTGAGCGTCGGGTGAGTGAGCTTCAGCAGGCCCTCCGAGAGCAAATTCAGCAGATCCCCATTTGGCAGCGTGAAGCCCGAGACGAATTGAAGCAGCTTAATCGAGAGACCACGCTGGCCGCGGTCAAGCCCTTGTTCGAGGAAATCCGGCGGCAATTCGACGCCTGTCGCTCTGCCTTGGACCATGTCGAGGCCATGCAAGAGGATGTGCTGGACAACGCCGATGATTTTCTGAAAGAAGAATCGGAAGCGACCAACCTGGTGAGTGGTGCTTTGTTTGGGGGCGAGGATAAGTTCACCCGTTACCAGGTGAACGTGCTGGTTTCCAACGAGTCGGACGGCGCACCGGTGGTGTACGCTGACAACCCGGCTTATGCGAATTTGTTCGGCCGGCTTGAGCATCGCGCCCGGTTCGGTGCCTTGACGACCGACTTTACTTTGATCAAGGCCGGTGCATTGCATCGGGCAAACGGCGGTTATCTCATCGTCGATGCACGAAAGATTCTCACCCAGCCGTTTGCTTGGGAGGCCTTGAAGCGGGTTCTGCAGTCACGCGAGCTTCGGATCGAGTCCATCGAGCAGATGCTCAGCGTGATGACCACCGTATCGCTGGAACCCGAACCCGTTCCCATCGACCTCAAGGTTGTGATGATCGGGGAGCGTCGCCTCTACTATTTGCTGTCCGCTTACGACCCGGATTTTGCCGACTTTTTCAAAGTCCTGGTCGATTTCAATGATGAAATCGACCGCGATGCGGACCGGGATCGCCTCTACGCGCGGAGCTTGGCGGCCTTGGCGCAGGACAAGAAGCTGCGGCCTTTCAGTGCGACGGCGATCGCCCGGGTGATTGATCAGAGTTCGCGCTTGGCCGGTGATTCCACCAAATTGAGTGCTCAGATCAGCGCCATGGAAGATCTGCTGGAAGAAGCGGAGCTGTTCGGTTTGCAGGCAGGCCACGAGGTGGTGCAAGCGGAGGATGTCGAGCAAGCCATCACCGCGCAACATCGACGTCATGATCGTCCGCGGCGCAAGATACAAGAGCATATTCTGAGAGAAACGCTCATGATCGACACCCAGGGCGAGCGGGTCGGTCAAGTGAATGGGCTGTCGGTATTGGACTTGGGGACCTATGCATTCGGCCGCCCGAGCCGAATCACCGCCACGGTTCGGCTGGGGTCCGGCAAAGTGGTGGATATCGAACGCGAAGTCGAACTCGGCGGTCCCTTGCACTCCAAGGGCGTGATGATTTTGTCCAGTTTTCTGGGGGCTCGCTACGCCGCCAATTTTCCGCTGGCCTTTTCGGCAAGTCTGGTTTTTGAGCAGTCTTACGGTGGGGTCGAAGGCGATAGTGCGTCCTCGGCGGAACTCTTTGCGCTGCTCTCCGCCCTGGCGCAGATTCCGATTCGGCAATGTTATGCGGTGACCGGCTCAGTCAATCAGTTTGGCGAAATCCAAGCCATCGGCGGCGTCAATGAAAAAATCGAAGGGTTCTTCGAGATCTGCCAGGCACGCGGACTGACGGGGAGTCAGGGTGTGCTGATTCCCGAGGCGAACGTTCCCAATCTCATGTTGCACCGTGATGTGGTCGATGCCGTTCGCGCAGGCCAGTTCCACATCCATACCGTCACCACGGTAGATGCCGCTATGGCTATTTTGACCGGTGTGGATGCCGGCCAAGCGGGGGTCGACGGCGAGTTTCCACCGGACACGATCAACGCCCGGGTTTCGGACCGTTTGCGGGATCTGGCGGAGAAAGCCCGCGGGTTTGCTCACCATGGAGAAGACGATGGCGCCGAATGAGCGCCAGACCAGACGGATTCTGGTTGCGCTGGATGCTTCGCCGAGCAGTCTTCGGGCGCTGCAAGCGGGGGCCTGGCTCGCCGCTTCTCTGGATGCCGAATTGGCCGGTTTGTTCGTCGAAGACGAAGATTTGCTGTTGGCCGCTGGCCTTCCCTTCACCCAAGTGCTCGGCTCGTTCAGCGGTGATCATGTGTCCCTGGAAGTGGCCTCGCTTGAACATGATTTTCAACTGATTGCACAAAAGATGGCCCGTGCGGTCGCTCAAACAGCCAGCCAGTTTCAACTCATGCATTCATTCCAGGTTCTCCGCGGCCAGGTGAATCAACGGCTGATCGAAGCCGCCGGAGAAGGGGACGTTCTTACCTTGGGCGGTTCCGGGTGGAGTTCGAGATTTAAGCGCATGGGTGCCTCCGCTCAATTGGCCTTCGAGCGCGGCCGCAGTTCGATTCTGATGTTGCCCGGCGGTCAAAGAACGGACAAAGACACGCTCACCGGTAGCCGATTGGTTGCGGTCTACGATGGTAGCCCGAGTTCGGATCGCGTGCTTGCCATACTCCTGCAGCTGCTCCGCACGCGTGCACCTCAAACGGTCATGTTATTGTTGGCCGGCTCCGACAGCGAAATTGACACGCTTAAGGGGCGCGCCCAGGCTGTGCTGGCGCCCGCTGGGGTGGATGTTCGCTATGTTCCGCTGTATTCAGCAACGACGGACGATTTGATTGGGGCAATTCAGGCCAGTGGCGCCCGCTGGATATTATCCGCGGCCGATCAGCCACTGATCCAGGGAGCGTCTTTGAGACTACTCCTGGGTCGAACCGGGTTGCCCGCCTTGTTGATTCGCTGACTCTGATGGTGGGGTGGTCGAGCGTGACTCCAGCGCGGCTTGCCAATCCCAGCTGATATCGTCGGCCAACGTCTCAATCTTCGCTCGCAGGGCCGGGTCGGCTCGTTTGCGCGCCGCGATCTCATTGTACTTGGCCACCTCTAATCCGGCGGCAGCCACCACCCGGGCCATCAGGTGGTTACCCTCCCGAATGAGTTGCCGACGCGCTTCGGCTGTGGGCGCTTGAGCCATCTTCTGCTGGTAGACCGCCTCGATGGCATCGATGGCGGTGTACGCTCGCGCGAAGGATTCCAGATCCGGTGAGCTGAGCGCATTAATCGAAGTTGGCGCGGTCGCGTCGCCAGGATCGGTTTCCGCGGCAGTGGCCAACGGCCACAGAATGGCCAAAAACAGCCAGCCTGCCGTTAGAAGATACCCAAGTCTTGGTTGTTGCAAAGTTACATCCTCAACCTCAGCTGAAACGCACCATACCGGGGGGTGCGGGCGGAGACAAGACTGCGCCTATCGGTTGAGTGGGTTGCGGTGTTGACCGGATGTGCCCGGCGATGGCGCGTTCACCGCTGTGGACTAAGATGGCGATGGGTCCGCCGCGGAAAGCGAAATCGCGGCGACGTCCTCGTATTTCGCCCCTTCCGGCCGCAGCTCGCTCCTGACGAGCATGATTTCATGCGTGATCAGATGCTGCGCAACCGGGATGGTGTGAACGGGCCAGTCCATGGCCGCCGGTCTTCGCATTCGGGCGACCGTAAGGTGCGGCCGGAACGGGCGGGTTTCGGCTTGTAGTCCTGCCGCTCGGGCGAGGTGCTCCAGGCGTTCACTGATGGCATGCAAGCTCGGCGTCGCCGCCACCATGGCGGCCAGCATTCGGGCGCGCCGAGGTGATGGAAACCAGGCCAGGGCCGTGAGGTCGACTTCCACCGGGGGCAGCGCGGCCAGCGCGTCCTGGGCGCGGGAGACCCAAGCATCGACCTCAGCCGTGGGTTGCGACCCCAAATAACGAAGGGTTAAGTGGATATTCTGTGCCGGAATCCAACGGATGGGCAGATGCGCCTCCCGGATCGGCTCGGTTGCCCGGTGCAGTTCCTCAACCAGTTTTCCCGGCCACGGGATGGCGAAAAACAAACGAATCGTCGCCTCCGGCGATCGCTCGTTATCCGATGATGTGGGACCCGTAGAAGCTCTTGAGCGGGGCGCCGTCAAGGGCGGCAGGCCTTGCGCACCGCGTCGCAGACCCGGTCGATTGCGTCCGGCGACATGCTCGGCCACATGGGCAAACTCAATACTTCCATTGCCGCCGCTTCGGTCACCGGCAGCGGGCGTTGAAACGCCTGGTAAGGCGGCAACCGATACAGCGGTGTGGGGTAGTAAATGCCGGTTTCGACGCCGGCCTCTCGCAGACTGTCCTGAATCGCTTGCCGTCGCGGGGCGGGAACGCGAACAGTATAGAGCTGGAAGACGTGGCTATTGCCCGGCCGAACCACCGGTGGGGCGAGTCCCTCAATGTCGGCCAGTCGCGCGCCGTAAGCGTGGGCAATGTCGGCGCGTTTTACGTTCCATTCATTCAAATGCCTCAGACGTTGCGACAGGACAGCGCCTTGGATTCCGTCCATACGCGAGTTGTAGCCTACCAAACGATGGTCACCGCGACTGATCTGGCCATGGTTCCGGAGCTTACGGGCGTACTCGGCGATGGCGGGGTCGTTCGTCACCATCATGCCCGCGTCGCCGAGGGCACCCAGGTTCTTGGTGGGATAAAAAGAGAACGCCGCCGCCTCGCCCCAGGTGCCGAGGGCGCGTTCGTGGGCGTGTGCACCGCAGGCCTGGGCGACGTCCTCAATCAACTTCAGCCCGTGACGATCGGCCGCGGCCCGCAATGGGAGGAGGTCCGCACCCTGTCCGTAGAGGTGTACAGCGATGATGGCGCCGGTTCGTTCATTGATCTGAGCCGCCACATCGTTTGGATCTAAAGTAAACGTTTGGGGATCGATGTCCGCGAACACGGGTTTCGCACCGGCGTGGATCACGGCCTCCAGGGTGGCGACAAAGGTAAAAGCGGGCAGGATGACCTCATCGCCCGGACCGATGCCCGCCGCTTTCAGAGCGAACAGCAGGGCGTCGGTGCCCGAGTTGACGGCAACCGCCGATTCCACGCCGAGCCAGGCCGCGAATTCCCCCTCGAAACGGGCAACCGCCGATCCGAGCGTGAATTCGTGCGAGCGCAAGACCTGCCTGATGCCGGCCAGCATCTCTTCCTCATAGGAATCGATCTCGGGCGCGAGGTTAAACAAAGGGATCGGATCAATCTTCGACATCGGCTGTGATGTGCTCCGGTGAGTTTGCAGTTACCTGAGCGAGAAAATCCGCATTGCCACGGTCCATCGCGAGTTCGATCATTTGAATGACCCGAACAGCTTGTTGGCCGTCGCTGGTGGGACTGCGGCGGGTTCGAATACAGTCGAGAAATTCTTCAAGCTCTAGGGCGAGGGGTTGTGTATGTCCGCGATGGAGTACGGGAGATTCGCGGTCGTCTCGTGCCTGATCATCATCCGCAGCGGATGTGAGCCGCACCGTTTGCGCCAACTCGTCGTAGACCAAGGTGCCCCGGCTTCCCGTGATATCGAGCTGACGTCGCCTGACGGGTGACACCCAGGAAGTGTGAAGGTGGGCATGAACACCCCCCGGATACGTCAGGCTCAAGCGAACGTCGTCTTCAATGGCATCTTGTGTGAGCCGCCGGCCGTCAAAGCGCGCGCTATCGGGGAATTCGCCCAACAAGAAAAGTTGAACCGCGAGGTCATGACTCCCCAGGCACCAAAGGACATTCTCCACGTCCCTGACTCGCCCCATCCCGAGGCGGAATTGCCGGACGTTCTGGACGTCCCCCAAGCGACCTTCCGTAATGAAGTTTTTTATCCAGTGGATGGCCGGCTGATGCAACAGCAGATGGCCGACCATTAAAACCCGGTCCAGTCGTCGTGCGAGATCGACCAGTTCGATTCCCTCGGCGCTGGATAAGGCCAGAGGTTTCTCCACAAACACATCTTTTCCGGCGATCAACGCATCGCGGGCGATCCGATAGTGCGTTGCGGCGGGGGTGGCGATAGCAATCGCATCGACCGATTCGTCCAGCAGTGTTTGGTAATCCGTCTCGCAACGCAGGCCCGGTTCGTGTTCGCTGATCCATTGCCGAAGATTCGGCTCCGTTTCCGCCACGGCATGCAGGACGCCGGCATCTGCCAGATTGCGGAGAAGATTCCGACCCCAAGCGCCGCAGCCGACCAGCCCTACCCGGGGCTGCTGTCGTCTATCGGGCTTGATCATTTTGTGATTGTGCATAACGTACCGCCCGAGGGGCTTGGAGTTGAGGTTCGGCGGATGAAAGCGCTTGTTTGCTTGGAACTACGCTAACCTGACGGCCCTTGGCGATATCTTGCTCTGGGTCAAAGTCCGCGCCGTTAGGCGGCTTTACATGCGTTTCATGCTCTCACCAAAACGCGCCGTTGCAAAGACTCAGCTTCCGCGCAAGTCGCTATTTTGGCTGGTCTTCGAGACCATGTTCAGCTAACATTGCGCCCTCACCGTCGGCATCTTGGCATGTGAGATGGTGCCGCTTGGATGATCAAAGGGGAGTGAATCGTGGAACGCGAATCGATGGAATTTGACGTAGTGGTCGTGGGCGGCGGTCCTGCGGGCTTGGCGTGTGCCTGTCGGATTCTGCAGATGGCCCAAGAGGCCGGCAAGGAAATTGAACTGTGCGTCCTGGAAAAAGGTTCCGAGCTCGGAGCTCATAGTTTGTCAGGCGCCGTTTTCGAGCCGACGGCCATCAACGAACTGTTCCCCGATTGGAAGGAGCGTGGCGCGCCCCTGAATGTCCCCGTGACAGACGATGAGATGTTTTTCTTTCTCAACGAAAATCGTGGGATAAAAGCGCCCAATATTTTCCTGCCCAAGACCATGCGCAACCATGGCAATTACATCATCAGCCTTGGCCAGTTGGTGCGTTGGCTCGGCGAACAGGCCGAGGCCCTGGGGGCGAATATTTTCCCGGGCTTTGCCGCGGCGGAAGTGCTGTACGATGAGAACGGCGCGGTCAAGGGTGTGGCCACCGGGGATATGGGGATCGCCAAAAATGGCGAACAAAAGCCCTCGTTCGAACCCGGCATGGACTTATACGCCAAGTACACCGTGTTTGCCGAGGGTTGCCGCGGCCACTTGGGCAAACAGTTGATGGAGAAGTTCGACCTTCGCCAGGAATGCGATGCCCAGCACTATGGGATTGGGCTCAAAGAGATCTGGGAGATCGATCCAGCCAAACACAAGCCCGGCCTGGTGGTCCACACGGCGGGTTGGCCCATGAATGACCGCACCGAAGGGGGTGGTTTTCTCTACCACTGGGAAGACAACAAGGTCTTGTGCGGTTACATCATCGCTCTCGACTACACCAATCCGTATTTGCATCCGTTCAAGGAATTCCAACGCTGGAAGACCCAGCCGACGATCCGGCACTACCTGGAAGGCGGTAAACGCGTTTCCTACGGTGCCCGTGCCGTCAACAAAGGCGGACTGAATTCGTTGCCGAAGCTGATATTCCCGGGCGGAATGTTGGTGGGTTGCGATGCAGGCTTCCTGAATCCCGCCAAAATCAAAGGCAACCATACCGCGATGAAGACCGGCATGTTGGCCGCCGAGGCGATTTTCGAGGCCATCACCGCGGGCGACGAAGGTGGTCAAGAACTCACCGCCTATCCCGAGAAAGTCCGGAACTCTTGGGTGTGGAATGAGCTTTATCAGTCACGCAACTGGACGCCCGCGCTGCATAAGTTCGGTACCATGATTGGAGCGGCGTTCCAGTTTATCGATCAGAATATTTTCAATGGGCGTTTGCCTTTGAACTTGCGGGCGAAGGAGCCGGATTACGCGCAATTGATCCCGGCGGCCGCGGCGCAGCCCATTGACTATCCCAAGCCCGATGGAAAGGTCAGTTTCGATCTGTCGTCCTCCGTGTTCCTGTCAGGAACCAATCACGAGGAAGACCAGCCGGTTCATCTCACGCTGCGTGATCCTTCCGTGCCCATCGAGCAGAACCTGCCGAAGTATGATGAACCGGCCCAGCGTTTCTGCCCGGCCGGTGTGTACGAAGTGGTGCGTGAGGAAGACGGCCAGCCTCGCTTCCAGATCAACGCTCAGAACTGCGTCCACTGCAAGACGTGCGATATCAAAGACCCCGCTCAGAACATTAACTGGGTGGTGCCCGAAGGCGGTGGCGGTCCCAACTATTCCACGATGTAAAGCGTTGGATTGATCTGCCCTGATGGGGTGCGAAGGGCTGGCCGGGGTTTCTCCGGTCAGCCCTTCGCCGTTCTAACGGGTCGCCCCCGTCGTCGTGCTAACGCAAAGCTGGCTTGATTCGCTCAACGTACCTGAAGCCAGGTGCAGCGATCTTGGATCATGGGCGAGGAGAAGTCGGTTCCCAATCCACCCGCGATCAAGGCGATGACCCGGCGGTCGTTTTGGTAGCCGCTGTGAGCCGCCAACGGACTGGCAAACTCCCCCACACCCGCGATACTGATCACTTCGGCAACTTCCAGTTGGACGTTGACCAACGATGGACAAAGGCGGGAGTCCATGTGCTTGTCGAGGTACTGAAGTGGCACGGCGTAACTCAACAGATCATTCGGGTCGTTGAAGGCGACGATATTCAGAGCGCCCAAAGCCCGGTCATCCGCCAGCGGGGCGTCGATGCCGCAATACGCTTTGATTTTTCCCGTTACCTCCGGTGCCTTTCTGCCCAACTGCAATAAGGGCAACTGATTGGCCAGCATGAACACGCTGAATGTCTTCTCGCGCAGGATGTCGTGCGTTTCGCGAGCGACTTGGCTATCGCTTGCGGTATGGCTGACGTGCTCGGACATGGCTTCCATCGAATCGGTGATGATCCGGCTGCCCAGGCTATGCCCGACGAAAGCATAGTCGTCTCTTCGCAAGTGTTCAGGGATGGCCGGGTCGTGTGAATCGCAGGCGCCCTCTGTGTCGTCCTCGAACTGATCCCAATCCCGGCTGATCATCCAGCAAATGGACTGGCCGACCAGTTGCAAAATATCCCGTCGGGATTCACCCAAATAGATCAACGGGTCCGGCAGGTGTCCGTTGAGAAACTCCTTCATCGAGTTGTTGAAACTGGCCCGTTGAAATGAATACTCACCGGAGTTGTCGTAGGCGATGGATTCTTTCTCATCTTCCGTCAGCGCCGACCAATTGAGTTCGTAGAACAACATTTCCTGGCTTTCGTCCGAGTTGAGATATCGGCTGATCCGAAGCAGGCCGAGGGTTCGCTCGGGATTGTCAGGGTCCAGGATGTGCACATCTTTGATGCTTTCCGACACGACGTCCAAATTCAGCGCTTTCGCCAAGTTGATTTGCAAAAGCGTGGAATAGCCGGGTAGGTGGCTGCCGATGCCATGGACCATTAGGATTTTCAGCCGCGGCTGCCCGGCGTTTTGGTTTTCATTGGCTCCTGTCCCGTCTGCCGACTGGCGTGCCAGTTGAGACTGCAAGCCATTGAAGCCACGGCCGCGAATAAAGCACTCCCGATCGTCATGTTCCGGGCTGGGCTCCATCATGGCCTCTGTGACCCCGCGGGCGACGCTGGTGCAGCCCGCGTTGAGCGCGCCGAATCCCACAACGCTGATCAGGACGATGAGACGAATAGTGGCGAATTGTTTCATATCTTCTACTTTTGTAGTGGTTGGCAACCCTGAAACGCGTTGTTGATTCGAGGCTAAGGTTTGCCCATGCTGCCAAATCGCTGAGGCGATAGAAAGCTTTCTGAATAAGTACCCGCGAGGCGGAGTGCTGAGCTTGGGCCGAGTTTACGAATTTAGATAACAAAAAATCATCACTAGACCTATCTGAAATTATATTGGGGCACCCACCATGGCATGGCAGCCAAAACGCTTTCCATCCCTTTTATCGCCGTTTGTATTGGGCGATCACAATGTTCTGTTAGATGAATGCCGTCGGCGCGGAGTCGACCGATCTCATCGGTTGCGAGCGGCTTACATTCACACCTTGAGCCGGCTGTTCGCGCCACTGCGGTGGATCGAAAACACCTACTATCGCGAGCAGGTGTCCACCACGCCCATCGAGCACCCGCCGATTTTCGTTTTGGGGCACTGGCGCAGTGGCACGACCCACCTGCACAATTTGTTTACCCAGGACCCACAATTCGCCTATATATCCAATCTGCACACGGCGACAGCGTCGGCTTTTTTTTCCTTCGCGCGATTTCTTCATCCCTTGGCCAACTGGATCAGTCCAACGATTCGGCGTCCCATGGACAATGTGACCATGACAGCGGTAACGCCGCAGGAAGAAGAGTTTGCTTTGTGCGGCCTCTCGCCCTATGCGATGTACTTCCATTGGCTCTATCCGCGCAGCACGGTTGAATATGTGCGCAAATACGTGCTGTTCGAGGGTGTTTCGCCGGCAGTGGTCTCGGAGTGGAAACGGACCTACCACTATGTCTTGCAGCAAGCCACGCGCTACCACCAGGGTAAACGCTTGGTGCTGAAAAACCCGCCCAACACCGGTCGGCTCAGTGTTTTGCGTGCGTTGTACCCAGACGCCAAATTCGTGTTTATCCATCGTGACCCGTATACGGTCATGCAGTCGACACGGAAGTTGTATGAAGTCATTCTGGGCGGGTTCCAGTTGCAGGACATTTCGGCCGCCGAGATCGACGAAATTATCCTGACCGTTTATGAGGAGATGATGAGACGGTATCTCCGCGACCGGGCGGATATTCCGGCCAACCAGTTGTGTGAGGTCAGCTTCGCCGATCTTGAAACCGACGCAATGGGCGTCATGGCTTCGATTTACCAACAGCTTGAGCTGCCGGGTTGGGGCGCCGCGGAACCCCTTGTTTCCGAGTACTTGGCTGGACAGGCGGGGTATCAAAAGAACCGCTTCGCGGACGACGAGGCACTCATCGAAATGGTGAACGCGCGGTGGGGGTTTGCCTTCGAAGCGTTCGGCTACGAAAAAGCAGGTGAGTTTTCGCCGGATATTCAGTCGGAACGCCAAGATGCCGCCGGGGATGGCCGCAGGCGATAGTATCCGCAGGGAGTCTGCCAAACAGGGAGTCAGTGATATGGGGCGTTGCGTGTTTTTCAATCTGCCGGGGGCGAGTGGGCACATCAACCCGACCGTTGGCGTCGTGAAGGAGCTGATCAACCGGGGGGAAGAAGTCATCTATTACGCGGGCGAGGATTCGCGCGCCAAGTTTACCGCTCTCGGTGCTGAGTTTCGCAACTACGAACAGTGGTTTGACTATCACCACAACGCCGAGACGGGTAAAAACATCCTGACCATGGCGCTTGCGGAAATCCACATGACACTGGATTGCATCGAGCCGCTGCTGGAGATTACGCGTCGGGACGACCCGGACTACATCGTTTACGATTCCTGCTGCGTTTGGGGTAAGTACATCGCCCAGGCTCTGAACAAACCGGCCGTTGCCTCCATCACCACCTTGGTCAGTTCTCCCTGGATTATGCTGAGCGACTGGCGTTTGTCGCTGCATGTGGCCGGTGTGCTGGTGAAAGGGGTGGGGTTGATTACCTGGGGACGCCGGGTGGGAATCGAACTCTGCGAGAAAATCGGCGTGGAGTTTCGCGGGATTTTCTACCACGTGTTCGACTTTTTCGCCTGTTTGGGCGACCTCAACATCGTATTCAACACGCGTGAGTATCAACCCTTCGCCAATCAATTGGTGGGGGACTTTCGCTTCGTGGGCGCCTCCGTTCCGGACGGGCGCGACGCCGGATCGATGAAGCTCGACTTTTTCAACAAGAAGAAGCTGGTGTACGTATCACTCGGTACCCTGCACAACCAGGATTTGGGTTTTTACCGCACGGTCATGGACGCGTTGGCATATGAAGATCTGAACGTGATGATGTCCATCGGCCGCAATAACTCAGTGGCCGATCTCGGACCCATTCCCGACAACTTCACGGTAGAGAACTTTGTCCCGCAGCT
>JAXHTV010000015.1 GCA_034189865.1 Pseudomonadota bacterium
CAAAAGTCGGCCTCACGTTCGCGTCGTCCTTGCGGGCCTTCCTGCGGCAAGATCCGGACGTGATCATGGTTGGCGAAATCCGGGACCTGGAAACCGCCGAAATCGCGATCAAAGCAGCACAGACGGGGCACTTGGTGTTATCCACACTGCACACCAACGATGCACCGAAAACCTTGGAGCGTCTGGTCAACATGGGCGTCCCTCCCTTTAATATCGCCGCCTCGGTGAACCTCATCATTGCGCAAAGGCTGGCCCGTCGTTTATGCAGCAACTGCAAAACACCGGCCGATCTACCGAGAGAAGCCCTGTTGGATGCCGGATTCCGGGAAGACGAGCTGGCGGAGGTCAATGTCCACGCCCCTAAAGGTTGCGACCAATGCACCGACGGATACAAGGGACGGGTAGGGATCTACCAAGTCATGCCCGTGTCGCGGGAGATCGGGCGAATCATCATGGAAGGTGGCAACTCTATGGATGTGGCGGCGCAAGCGGAGAAGGACGGCATTAACGACTTACGCCGTTCGGGTTTAAACAAAGTCCGCGATGGATTGACGAGTTTGGAAGAAGTTAACCGGGTAACCATCGATTAAGGCCGCAATTATGGCGAACCAATCAGTAAAAAATGCGACGTTTGCCTGGGAAGGCAAAAATAAAGCGGGCAAGGTAGTCAAGGGACAACAGTCCGGCCCCAGCGAAGCCGTGGTTAAAGCCATGCTTCGTCGCCAGGGCATCAACCCCACCTCCGTAAAGAAACAAAGCGCGCGCAGTGCACGAAGCAAAACCAAGAAGATCAAACCGGTGGAAATCGCCATTTTCTCCCGCCAGTTGGCGACCATGATGGCGGCCGGCGTGCCCTTGGTCCAGGCGTTCGACATCGTAGGCCGCGGGAACGACAATCCCGCCATGCAAGTACTGGTCATGGGCATCAAGACCGAAGTGGAAGGCGGAGCCTCCCTGGCCGAATCATTGGCCACCCAACCTCGCTACTTCGATGACCTGTACGTAAACTTGGTGGCCGCAGGAGAAAAATCCGGGACACTGGAAACTCTGCTCGACAAAATTGCCCTGTATAAGGAGAAATCGGAAGCGATCAAGGCGAAGGTCCGAAAGGCGATGACCTATCCGTCGATCGTACTCACGGTCGCTCTGGTCGTTACCGGTATCCTGCTCTATTTTGTGGTACCACAATTCGAAGGCTTGTTCGGCAGTTTCGGGGCCGATTTACCGGCTTTTACCAAAATGGTCATCTCGCTCTCGGAGTTCGTTCAGGCTTGGTGGTGGATCATCCTCGGCTCTATCGGCCTTATGTTTGCCACCATATCTTATTTCAACCGCACCTCGGCCACGTTCCGAAAGGGCCGCGACCGGCTTCTACTTCGCCTGCCCGTTATCGGTAAAATTTTTTATAAAGGGTCCATCGCCCGATTCGCACGGACCTTGTCCACCATGTTCGCAGCCGGCGTGCCGCTGGTTGAAGCCTTGGACTCGGTCAGCGGCGCCACTGGGAACATCATCTTTCAGGAAGCGGTGCAGAACATGCGTGAACAGGTAGCGACCGGGCAACAACTCCACATCACGATGCAAGCGAGCGGATTGTTTCCCAACATGGCCGTACAAATGATCGGAATCGGGGAAGAATCCGGTGCCTTGGACGACATGTCAGCGAAAGTCGCCGAATTTTACGAGGCGGAAGTCGATAACATGGTAGACAACCTAAGCACGCTGCTTGAACCAATGATTATGGCCATACTGGGTATCTTGGTGGGTGGACTGGTGACGGCCATGTACCTTCCCATATTTCAGATGGGTCAAGTCATTTAATGCCCGTCACGCCTTAAGGAGCCACAAGCGCCATGGAGTTGATCGCCGTATTGGAGGCCGAACCGGCTTTGTGGCTAACGACGACGCTCATTCTGGGTCTATTGGTCGGCAGTTTTCTCAACGTCGTCATTCTCCGGCTCCCACCCATGCTGGAATACCGCTGGCGTGAGAACTGTCGAGAATTTCTGCAACAGCCCGCGTCCGACAACGCGCCCCCCCCGGGTCTCGTGAGTCCGCGATCATGTTGTCCGAACTGTGGTCACAGCATCGGTGCCCTGGAAAATGTGCCAGTCCTTAGTTACATCGCGTTACAAGGCAAGTGCAAAGGCTGTCACGCGCCCATCAGTATCCGATACCCCGCCATCGAGCTACTCACCGGTGGTATTTCTTTGCTGGTGGCTTGGCATTTTGGCGTCAGCTGGGAAGCGATCGGCGCGCTCGGATTGAGCTGGGCGTTGATCGCTTTAAGCTTCATCGACATCGACCATCAACTATTGCCAGACTCCATCACACTGCCCGGTATCTGGGCAGGCCTGCTTTTCAGCCTGTTCGCTAAACTGAGCGACCCGATTTCCAGTATTCTCGGCGCGGTACTCGGGTATCTAGCTCTATGGTCGGTATACCAGCTTTTTCGCCTGCTGACGGGGAAAGAGGGTATGGGCTATGGCGACTTCAAGCTCCTGGCGATGATTGGCGCTTGGACGGGTTGGCAGGCATTACCCGGCACCATTCTGTTATCCTCCCTGGTTGGGGCCCTGTTGGGCGGTACAATGCTCCTGGTTGGCGATCGCGAACGGGAACAGCCGATTCCCTTTGGCCCCTATCTAGCAGTTGCCGGATGGCTCATGTTGGTGTGGGGCGAGCACATCAATACCGGCTACCTCCGGTTCGCCGGACTCGCGTGAGTCCGGGACAAGACCAGGCCTGGATGGGAAACACATGTTCATTGTCGGCTTGACTGGCGGTATCGCCAGCGGTAAATCGACTGTCGCTCATCATTTCGAGCGCTTAGGAATAGCGGTGATCGATGCCGACCAAGTCGCCAGGGAAGTTGTCGAACCTGGCGAGCCCGCCCTCGCTAAACTACGGGAAATTTTTGGCGAAACTATTATCGACGCCAAAGGGCGGCTGGATCGCGCCCGAATGCGCGACATTGCTTTTGCCGACCCATCGCTTCGGCGTCAGCTCGAAGCAGTGATGCATCCGGCGATCGGACAACGGATGCAAGAAAAATTGCGAGCTGCCAACAGCCCTTACGTGATTCTCATGGTGCCACTTTTGGTCGAAACCGGGCAGCATCGACTGGTCAATCGAGTCTTGGTGGTGGATGTGCCAGGGCAACAACAGCTGGAGCGACTGATGGCGCGTGACGGTATCAACTTGGAACAGGCCAAGGCAATATTGGCTGCCCAAACGGACCGCGAACAACGGCTCGAAGCCGCCCACGATGTCATTGAGAACACCGACTCGACTGATGCGTTGGCGGATATCGTCTTGCAACTACATGCGTCCTATACACGCATGGTTGACCAACCCGAACTACGGGCCCGGCGCTTCCATTTTGGGCCGAAAACGTCGGCACCCGCCCTGAGCTGAGATGGAATAATACGTGTCATGGAACACGCGACACTCGGACGAACCGTAGAATTCGAGCACCCACTCAATGAACGTGTGCGGAAACTCATGCGGCTCGAATTTCTCCTGGCTCAAACCCGGCATCATTTGTCGGGACGTAGCGGATGGGACACCCGGGCTGCCATTGGCTCGATGCTTGAAACCCTAGAAGGGCTCGGCCGCAGCGATATCAAGGGTGAGCTGATTCAGGAAATGGATCGTCAGCGCGGTCACCTGGAACAACTTAGGCATCGGGCAGGAATCGATCAGGAAGAACTCAACAAGCTGCTCGGTGAGTTACGAGACCTCACCGATCAACTCCACACACTCCCAGGGCAGCCTGGGCAAATCCTGCGGGAAAACGAACTGATCAGTTCGTTTCGTCAACGAATGACCATTCCCGGCGGCACCGCATACTTCGATTTACCCGGGCTCCATCGTTGGCTTAACCAGCCCCTGCACCAACGCCAAGAGACACTTTCGGGCTGGTACAGCCAGTTCACGCTTCTGGAGCAATGTCTAGATATGGTTTTGCGACTGATCCGCGAAACAGGAAAACGAACGCTGGAGGTCGCCCGCGGCGGCATCTACGAACAAGTACCCGATGCGGAACGCCCTTGCCAACTATTGCGGATCGCGCTCCCCGTCGACTGTGGCGCATATCCGGAAATCAGCGCCGGACGACATCGCATTACCATTCGATTCGTGACCCAAGTATCGTTGGAACAACGACCCTGCCAGGTCACCGATGACCTGGAGTTCCGACTGGCCTGTTGTCGAGGCGCCACATGAAGAGAAAAAACATGTTCGATCCCGGCATGCAATCGCGCATTGGCCGATGCCCGACGTGTGGCGAAACCACGGACGTGGGCCATGCCAACCCGGCCCGGCCATTTTGTAGCCGTCGTTGCAAGCTCATCGATTTGGGCGGATGGTTAGAAGAAAGCCGCAGTATCCCGGTGACGGACGCCGACCTTCCAGAGGACAACTCGAACACACGAAACTAACCTGTTAGTGTTCGCCACGCCACAGACCGCGAATGGCAGCTATTCCTTGGGCACCGGCGCCCCTGGCCGTGTCCAAATCCTCATGCTTCATACCCCCGATGGCATACACCGGAATGGTGGTTCGGTCAGTCAGGATGCGAAACTGATCCCAACCGAGGGTGGGACCTTCGGGATGGGATCGGGTGTTGCAGACCGATCCCAAAACCACAAAATCCAAGCGCATCTCCTGGGCGAGAGCCAGCTGTTCATGATCATGGCAGGATGCAGCAACCAAGAACTCCCTCCCGGCAGGACGAGATTCCGGCCGGTAAGCTCGCAAACGAGCAGCATTGAGATGGACACCATCGAATCCCAACGCTTCGGCCTGGACACTATCGCCATTCAATAGCACACGCGCCCCGGCCGCATGGCAGATCGGCAGGCACCGCGCGGCGAAGGTTTTCAATGATTGTTCAGTCGCGCTGGGGAGGCGAAGCTGAATAAGTCGAGTACCTCGATCCAGCGCTTGGATCAACCCGCGCTCCAACCCACCGATATCGCACGCCATATCAGGCGTAACTAAATAATGGTCAGGAAGGTCGAGAGCACGGACGATGGGCTCATTGGCAGATGGCAATTGCCAGCGTTTTAAATCCGCCGGCGCAACCCAAGCCAACCGCTGCCCCTCCCGACCACGGGGTTGGCCGTGATATCGAATCACGGTCCACACGTCGAGCAATACACGCTTCTCCGGGTAGGCATGGGGCAAACGGATCAAGGGCCGGGCCACATCCACGACGATGCCCAATTCCTCGAGCAATTCGCGGGTTAACGCGGTGCTCACGGACTCTTCGGGCTCCAGCTTTCCGCCCGGAAACTCCCAGTAGCCCGCCAAGTGTTTACCCGTAGGTCGTTGTGCCAACAAGACGCGGCCTTCGCGATCCTGAATCACACCAACCGCAACATGGATATCACCCAACGCCATCAAAATCTCGACAGAATAACCGCCTCTAAAATGGCAATTTCAGGTTCTGTAGTCCGCATTGATACGAACATAGTCGTAACTCAGATCGCAGGTCCATACGGTGGTTACCGCATCGCCACGACCAAGATCGATACGAACCGTGATCTCGTCACGGTTCATGACAGACTGTCCGCGTGATTCACAATAGGCCGAATCCGGCATGCCATCGGTGACGACCGGAACATCATCAAGCTGAAGGGAAACCCCCGAGATATCGAGTTCGGGAATCCCAGCTCGGCCGACCGCGGCCAGGATTCGCCCCCAGTTGGGATCACTGGCAAAGAATGCGGTCTTAACCAAAGGAGACTGGGTGATCGTATCGGCGACCTGACGGGCTTCAGATTGATCTCGCGCGCCGTGAACTGCAACCGTAATAAACTTGGTTGCGCCTTCCCCATCCCGGACGATGGCCTGTGCCAATTCGACGCATACTTCTTTCAGCGCACGATTGAATTCCGACCAACCAGGCCCACCCGATCTCAATGCAGCGGCTTTTCCGGTGGCAGCGATCGCGCAAGCATCGTTGGTTGAGGTATCGCCGTCGACACTAATGCGATTGAATGAAACCTCCACGGCATCCTCTAAAGCCTTTTGCAGATCATCAGATGAGACTGCCGCATCGGTTGCCAAAAACGCCAGCATGGTGGCCATGTCGGGCCGGATCATGCCTGCCCCCTTGGCGATTCCACTGAGCGTCACCGTGTGCTCGCCCACACGCACGTGACGAGTCGCACCTTTGGGGCGGGTGTCTGTGGTCATAATGCCTTTCGCGGCATCACCCCACCCATCGGCCGACAAATCGACAACCAACCGGGGCACGACGGCTGCGATCCGCTCGGCGGGCAGTTGTTCTCCAATCACACCTGTAGAAAACGGTAAGACCGCTTCCGGTTGACACCCGAGCGCGCCTGCCACTGCCTCACAGCAGACCCTAGCGGCTTTCAGACCCGCTGGGCCGGTACCGGCATTGGCATTACCACTGTTGATCAAAAATGCCCGGGGCGAACACCGCGTTAGATGCTCTTTGGCCACCAACACGGGAGCGGCACAAAACGCGTTGCGCGTAAATGTGGCCGCACATGTGGTCCCCTCATCGAAGCGAAACAGCACGACATCCGGTCGATTCGCTCGACGAACACCCGCACTGGCCGTCGCTGCGAGAACCCCCGCTACTGATGCTACGGGACCAAACGAATCAGGACCAACCGCCATGGCGATATCGATAACCTTTGCTCGCTGATGGAAAGAATCGCTGTTAAAACACGAATCATGTGCCGCCGGCCGATAGCGACATGGTCATGTCAACCGCCCATGACACTGTTTGAATTTTTTGCCCGACCCACAAGGACAGGGTTCGTTACGTCCCACCTTGCGTTCGCCGCGCACAAAGGGCTGCACCGCTTGGGCACCTTCGGTACCGGTCGCCGGAAGAGCCTCTTCGCCGACGGACTCGGGCGACGCCGCACCGGGATGGCGAAACTGCATGTGGGTCGGCCTTGCCCGCTGCTCCTCAATCGCTTCCACATCTTGAGGATCCCGAACGTGGATTTTGTAAAGCAAGCCCACAGCATCGTGCTTGAAACGCTCCAGCATTTCGGAGAACATCTCGAAAGCCTCGCGCTTATACTCTTGCTTGGGGTTTTTCTGTGCATACCCGCGCAGGTGGATCCCTTGACGCAGATAATCCATTGCCGCCAAATGCTCTCGCCACAGACCATCCAGAACCCGCAACATGACGGATTTCTCGATCTGCTGCATGACTTCGGGACCGATGCGCTCGGCGCGCGCATTGTACTCGGAGGTCAACGCCTCAAGAATACGCGCGCGTAAACTGCGTTCGTTGAGTTCGGGCTCTTGTTCAAGCCACTGCTTTATGGGCAGATCGATCTGATACTCGCGCGTCAGATGCTCTTCTAAGCCCGCGACGTCCCACTGCTCTTCAACACTCTGGGGCGGGATAAATTGACTGATCAGTTCTTCAACGACGTCCGCCCGCATAGAATCGAACATTTCATCAGTTTGAGCGCCCGCCAGCAGTTCGTTTCGCTGCTCATAAATCACCCGACGCTGATCGTTTGCGACGTCGTCGTACTCCAACAGTTGTTTTCGGATGTCGAAGTTGTGCCCCTCGACTTTGCGTTGCGCGTTTTCGATCGCTCGCGTCACCCAGGGATGTTCAATGGACTCCCCTTCCTCCATGCCCAGGCGTTGCATCAGCCCGGTGAGGCGACCGGATCCAAAAATGCGCAGCAAGTCATCTTCCAAGCAAAGATAGAATCGACTGGATCCGTGATCGCCCTGACGTCCGGCACGACCTCTTAACTGATTGTCAACGCGTCGGGATTCATGACGCTCGCTGCCGATAATGTGCAGACCACCGGATTCCAACACTTTTTCCTGACGTTCCCTAGCGGCCGCCCGTATGGCTTCGATCTGCTCTGGTAATCCCTCCTCACCCAGAGCCTCGATCTCCATTTCCGGGTTACCGCCCAACACGATATCCGTTCCACGACCAGCCATATTGGTGGCGATTGTCACCGCTCCGGGGCGGCCCGCCTGGGCGATAATCTCCGCCTCTCTTGCATGCTGCTTGGCGTTGAGAACTTCATGCGGAATTTTAAGCTTGGTCAGCTGCCTTGAGAGCAACTCGGAGTTTTCGATGGATGTGGTGCCGACCAAAACGGGTTGCTGGCGGTTCCTGCAGGCCTGGATATCTTTGGCGATCGCATCGAACTTCTCCCGCTTGGTCATGTAGATCTGATCGGGGTAATCCTCGCGAACCATCGGCTTGTTAGTCGGAATGACGACCACTTCCAAGCCGTAGATCTGCTGGAACTCGTATGCCTCGGTGTCCGCCGTACCGGTCATCCCCGCGAGCTTGTCGTATAGACGGAAGTAGTTCTGGAACGTGATCGACGCCAGAGTCTGATTCTCACTCTGGATCGCCAGCGACTCTTTGGCCTCTATCGCCTGATGGAGACCGTCCGACCACCGGCGCCCCGGCATCGTTCGCCCCGTAAACTCATCGACGATGACCACTTTTCCGTTCTGAACGATGTAGTGAACATCCTTGTTAAACAGGTGATGGGCACGGAGTCCGGCATTGACGTGATGCATCAGCAGGATATTGCTCGCGTCGTATAGGCTTTGCCCTTCCGGCAACAGACCAGCGTCGGCCAACAGCGTTTCGACGCGCTGATGACCCGCATCGGTCAAATGCACCTGCCGGGTTTTTTCGTCGATACTGAAATCTCCCGGACCATCTTCGGTTTGTTGTGGTTCAAGCCCGGGAATCAGGGAATTGATCTGGCGATAAAGTTCCGTGTTCTCGTCCGTTGAGCCGGAAATGATCAAAGGGGTCCGGGCTTCATCGATCAAGATGGAATCGACTTCATCGACGATGGCGAAATTCAGGGGACGCTGCACTTTGTCCTCGGCTTGAAAAGCCATGTTATCGCGCAGGTAATCGAATCCGAACTCGTTATTGGTACCGTACGTCACGTCCGCAGCGTAAGCCGACCGCTTCTCTTCCGGCGACTGGCCGCTAAGAATCACGCCCACCGACAAGCCAAGAAACTCATACAACGGGCGCATCCATTCAGCATCACGCTGTGCCAAATATTCGTTGACAGTGACAACATGCACGCCCCGACCGGATAAGGCATTCAAATAGACAGGAAGTGTTGCGACCAAGGTCTTACCTTCCCCGGTGCGCATCTCGGCAATCCGACCTTGGTGAAGAACCATCCCGCCCATGAACTGGACATCGAAATGCCGCATATTCAAGACGCGTTTGCCGGCTTCCCGAACGGCCGCAAAGGCTTCCGGCAACAAATCGTCGAGTGAAGCTCCCGCCTCCGAGCGCTCCTTGAGGATCTCAGTTCGACCTCTCAAGCTGGCATCGTCAAGGGCGGCCAACTCATCTTCCAGCGCATTGGCCTTATAAACGATTTTTGACAAGCGACGAACGTTTCGATCGTGCCGTGTACCGACAATCTTGCGAAAGACTTTGCTAATCATTGCTCAATCTGCATAAAAAAATAGACTTTGCCCGGGGATTCAGCCGCGCCGAAAAACGCCAGTCTACCGTGTTTTTCAGGAAGAATGGGGCCTGGGGGGCTAAACCTTATGCCGACCCGAGTCCAGGGTCAATGATTCGCGGCGTAGATGAATTTTCGCGGGTTGATGGTCTTGCCGTTGTGCAAAACTTCGAAGTGAACATGAGGGCCTGTAGAACGCCCGGTCGACCCCATACGTGCAATTTGCTGACCCCGGCTGACCTTCTCGCCGACGGCAACCAACACCTCACTGTTGTGACCGTAGCGGGTTCGATACCCGTTGCCATGATTAATTTCAATCAGCTTGCCGTATCCTTGGCGCGCGCCCACCTGGGCAACCAATCCATCCGCGACGGCGATGACAGGCGAACCCGTTTTGCCGGCGAAATCGATGCCATCGTGAAAGGCACGCCGCCCGGAGATGGGATCGTTCCGAACACCGTATGGGGAAGACAACCACCCACTGACAATAGGCCGTCCTTGAGGAGAAATGGCATCCTGCAACTGACGATCAAGCAATAGATTTTCCAATACCGCCAGTTCGTGGTAACGGCGCTGCAACGCGCGGTCTATGGTATCGGCCGCCGTCACCAACTCCGTCGCGGTCGTTGGCGAAACGCGCTCGTCGGACTCCGACTCCGGGCCACCCAGCGCAGGTGGTCGATCGAAGTCGAATTCGGCCGAATCCAGTTTCGCCATTTGCACCAAACGACTGCCCAGTGCCTCAATGCGAATCACTTTCGCCTCCATCTGCCCAAGCTTGCCTGACAGTGCATTGACGGCGTGTTCTGCCTCCTGCTTCGCCTTAAGAATCTCGGACCTTTGCATTGCCAACGCCTGATAGGCCCAATCCGGATTCGCTCGATCAGCGGCAGAAAACGCCAGTTCACTGCGGCCCAGTGTAAAGCCGACCGTGGCTGCCCCACCAACCAATGCCACCAGCAGAATCACACTAAGCGACAGAAATAGCCCACCCGACAAATCAAATTGTCGAACAGCACTTTTGCGCTTCGTGAGGAAGATCAATTTCATGGCAAATGGTGTATGTTGTTTACATCTGGTCTTGTGATACTGAAAAAACCGACGATGCCCATCCGCCAGCGCCTGAAACCCATAGATCACCACTGTCGAGCAGAACCGACGATGCGGGAAATCGTGGAACGCGCAAAACAGCTCCGGCGCTTGGACCGAAATCTCGGCCGCCAGCTCCCATCGCCTTTGGCAGAACATTGCCGCGTCGCCAACGTCACAAACAATACGCTTATCGTGCTGGCGGACGATCCAACCTGGGCCGCACGATTACGCTACGCGGCGCCCAGTATCCTGTCTTTGTTATCGGACGAAACAGACCTCGCCTTAACCGCAGTTCAGGTCAAGGTTGCGCCCCCTTCGGCGCCGAGTCGCAAGGTGACCCGCCAGAGACTTCGCTTGTCCGAGAAAAATGCCGCGGGACTGCGAACCCTGGCCCTTAACATATCAGACCAAAAACTCGCGGAAAAAATCCTTCGACTTGCCCAACACGGGGAACGCTCCACTGACACGTTCCCCGAAGCCGACCAAATAGTATCAAGTCGCCAGTAACGGACTCAAAAATGAAATCGGTGCGGCATCGACATCCTGGAATGTGACCTGCTCCCATGCCGACTTGTTCGCCATCAATTTACGGAGCAGTTTGTTGTTCAAATCATGCCCGGATTTGTGACCGCTAAAGGCACCGATCAAACTGTGCCCAAGCAAGTAGAGATCGCCGATGGCATCGAGAATTTTGTGCTTAACGAACTCGTCGTCGTAGCGGAGCCCTTCTTCATTCAAAATGCGGTAGTCGTCCACCACGATGGCATTGTCCAGGGTACCGCCCAAAGCCAAGTTGTTCTTCCTGAGTAGTTCGATATCACGAACGAACCCAAACGTTCGAGCACGACTGACTTCTTTCACGAACGAAGTCGTCGAGAAGTCCACCTCCGCCCGATTACTGTGATTTTTGAACACCGGGTGATCGAAATCGATCAGGAAGCTGACCTTGAATCCCTCGAACGGGTCAAATCGCGCCCACTTGCCATCGCTTTCTTTCACTTCCACCGGTTTCTTAATACGGATAAAGCGCTTGGGCGCTTCCTGCTCGACAATTCCGGCAGACTGAATCAGAAAGACAAAGGGACCGGCGCTGCCATCCATGATCGGAACTTCCGCAGCACTGAGCTCCACGAAGGCGTTGTCGATCCCAAGACCGGCCAACGCCGAGAGCAAATGCTCAACCGTGGCGACTCGGATATCGTCGCGAACCAAGGTCGTGGATAGCCGGGTGTCTCCGACATTTTCCGGGCTGGCCTTAATCTCGGGTTCACCCGGCAGATCGACCCGCCGAAATACAATGCCGACATCGACCGGTGCCGGGCGCAAGGTGAGAAACACCTTCTGCCCGGAGTGGAGCCCGACGCCGGTCGCACGAATCACATTTTTTAGGGTGCGCTGCTTCAACACATCCGGTGTCCTTTTAGTTGAACGGCCTTTTGAGACTACCCAGCGGATCGCAAGTTCAGCGCCCGACTGAAATCAGACATACTTCGGCCAAAACCGATTATAACCCAGATATATTTCGGCCCAAACCGCGAACAGTTAATCTCATTCAATCCGCCTGCCGTCTCAGAAACGCCGGTACGTCCAGGTAGTCCATATCGACATCGGTGGGCGCATGTCGTTCACCGACGACGCGCTTGCGAATAACCGTTGGACGATCCAGCTCCGAATAGTTCACCTCGCCACTGTTGTTACGTTGGACCAACTTGGCCGGTGGGTGATCCGGTTGATGGTTAATCGCCGACCCGATACCGGTGGCCACCACCGTCACTCGCAACTCGTCACTCATCTCAGGATCGATCACCGTACCGACCACGACGGTCGCATCGTCGGAAGCAAAATCCTTAACCGTGTTGCCAACTTCCTCGAATTCTCCGATGGCCATATCCATACCGGCCGTCACGTTGACCAGGATGCCACGGGCGCCCGCGACATTGACTTCGTCCAGCAAGGGGCTGTTTAAGGCCTTCTCGGCTGCCTCCCGGGCCCGGCCCTCGCCGCTGGCTCGCCCGGTCCCCATCATCGCCATGCCCATTTCCGACATCACGGTGCGTACATCGGCGAAGTCGACGTTGATCAAGCCCGGGCGGGTGATGAGTTCGGCGATCCCGGAAACAGCGTTGAGCAGCACCTCATCCGCTGCTTTAAATGCCTGAAGCAGGCTGGCTTGTTTACCGAGCACCGTCAGTAAACGTTCGTTGGGAATGGTGATAAGGGAATCGACATTCTCGCTCAGAGCGGCGATACCGTGTTGGGCAACCGCGGAGCGCTTGGTACCTTCGAAGGGAAACGGCTTGGTCACCACGGCAACGGTGAGAATGCCGAGCTCTTTGGCAATGTGGGCAACCACCGGCGCTGCGCCCGTCCCCGTTCCGCCGCCCATACCGGCGGTGATGAACAGCATATCGGTCCCGGCAATCACATCCGCAATGCGCTCGCGATCTTCCATAGCGGCTTGCCGACCAATCTCCGGATTGGCACCGGCACCCAGACCCTTCGTAATCCCCGATCCCAGCTGCAACGCGGTTCGACCGGCGCTGTTGCTTAGCACCTGGGCATCCGTGTTCGCGGCAATAAACTCGACACCTTCGATACCGGCCTGAACCATATTCTCCACGGCGTTACCGCCGCCACCGCCGACGCCAATAACCTTGATCACCGCGTTTTGCGGATAAGAATCCATCAACTCAAACATATCTTGACCTCCTCTCATACTTCACACCCCGCCAAATACAATCGAAAACACATCGGGTATTCAGAAATTCCCCTGAAACCAACTCTTCATCCGAGCCCAGATACTGCGTATCCCAAGCTCCATCGGCTCGGCGCGATTGGCGCCGGTTTGACTACCGAAAAGCAATAGGCCAACGCCGGTCGCATGGATGGGATTGCGAACGACATCGGCCAAGCCGGTCACGTGTTCGGGCACGCCGAGACGTACCGGCATATGAAACACTTCTTCCGCCAGCTCGACGGCACCTTCCATCTTGGAACTGCCCCCGGTGAGAACCACGCCGGCGGCCACTAAGTCTTCAAACCCGCTGCGCCTGAGCTCAGCGAGAATCAATCCGAACAATTCCTCGTACCGCGGCTCCACCACCTCGGCCAAGGTCTTGCGCGCCAATCGTCGCGGCGGCCGATCACCCACGCTAGGCACATCAATGCTCTCGTCCGGACTCGCCAGTTGAGGTAGTGCGCAGGCGTACTTCAGCTTGATCTCTTCCGCATGGTGACTGGGCGTGCGCAGCGCGACGGCGATGTCGTTGGTGATTTGATCACCAGCAATGGGAATCACCGCGGTGTGGCGGATCGCCCCATCGGTGAACACGGCGATATCCGTCGTGCCGCCGCCGATGTCCACCAGACAAACTCCTAGATCCTTTTCATCCTGAGTCAGCACGGAGTAGCTGGACGCCAATTGCTCAAGGATGATGTCATCGACATACAAACCGCAGCGACGTACGCATTTGGTGATGTTCTGAGCGGCACTGGCCGAACCGGTCACCATGTGTACCTTGGCCTCCAGGCGGACACCCGACATGCCGATGGGCTCTTTGATGCCCTCCTGCTCGTCAATGATGAATTCCTGAGGCAGGATGTGGAGGATCTTCTGATCAGCCGGAATGGCAACGGCGCGCGCTGCATCAATCACCCGGTCAACGTCCTCCTGACGAACCTCCCGGTCGCGGATAGCGACGATGCCGTGGGAGTTCAGGCTCCGCACATGGCTGCCGGCAATCCCGGTAAACACCGAATGGATTTCGCAGCCCGCCATCAATTCGGCTTCTTCCACCGCCCGGCGAATGGACTGCACCGTGGATTCGATGTTCACCACCACGCCCTTTTTCAAACCGCGCGAGGGGTGCGATCCCAGACCGATGACCTCAATCCCGTTATCGGTGATCTCGCCAACGATGCAAACGACTTTGGACGTCCCAATGTCGAGTCCAACGATGAGGCTGTTTTCCGGCTTCTTCGCCATCTCCCGATCCCTATTCAGTTATCCGTTGTGGGCATTGCCGATCGCACTGCGAACCCGTTGGGATAACGCAGGTCGATGTATGCCAATTGGTTCAAGCGGTCTCGCACCGCCGGCAAGCCGAGCTTGAGAAAATGCGACAAGGTGGCTTGAGGCCGACCTTGGCCCATACGAAGCTCCACACCCTGCGCCAGGGTGGCGCGCCAGCTTCCGCGGTGATCGACTGCCAGCTCCACCAATTGCAGCTGCCGTTCGGCCAGCAGATTGCGACAGTCCTGATAAGTCATCAGGACCTTTTTCTCGCTGCCCTCCGGGCCGTTGAGCAGCGGCAGATCAATCGAGTCGATAGCCTCGGCGAAACGTTCACCGCGGCGATTCAACAGCGCCAGCTCCCCCCAACGGGCCACCGGAGCGTGCTCCCAGATTTCTATCCGGATCACATCGGGCCAGCGGCGGCGGACATTGACCTGATCCACCCACGGCAACGACTCGACGGCATCGGCTATGGTGGCCAGCGGCGTACCGAAAAATCCCGCGGACACATACGGACGGATGACCTCTTCGATTTCCGCCAAACCCACCGCCACGAATGGCCCTTCAATCTCGACCCGACGAATGGGCCGCCACTCGGTCAAGGGCACCTGGGCCAGCGCGTAGCCCGCCCCCGCCAGCGCCAGCACAGCCGCCACGACTCCGCCGGCCCGCAGGGAGCCGACGGCCCTCACGCGCTCGCGGAGCGAGTCCTTTTGGGTTGTGGAGGTTATCGGGGTTCTGCGATTGCGGGTCATCTCCGGCCTCCCTCGGGGTCCGAGATGCTCGTTTCCAGGATCCGCCACACCAACTCTTCAAACGCGATGCCCGCGGCTTTGGCGGCCATGGGAACCAGACTGTGATCGGTCATGCCCGGGATGGCATTCATTTCGAGCAGCCAAGGCTGGCCAGCCTCATCAAGCATGAAATCGATGCGCCCCCAGCCTCGCCCGTCCAGAGATGCGAATGCCCGCCGGACCAGATGCACCAGCTCTCCCTCGACCGCGTCGCCCAAGCCACTGGGACAGAAATAACGGGTGGTGGAGGCTTCGTATTTGGCCGCATAGTCGTAAAAGCGGTGAGGCGTCTCCAACCGAATCATGGGCAGTACGTCACCGTCCAAAATGGCGGCCGTGTACTCGCGACCGCGGATAAAGGCCTCGGCGATCACTTCGGAGTCGAATTTTCGTGCTTGCTCGAATGCCACGTGGAACTGGTCTTTCCCGTCTACCAGACTCATCCCCACGCTTGAACCTTCGTGGCTGGGCTTGATGACCATGGGCAAGCCCAACTGGTCGGCGGCGCGCTCCATATCTGCCGCGCTGGCGATCGACAGATAGGCCGGCGTCGGCAAATCCTGCGCCCGCCAGATTTGCTTGGTCCGCACCTTGTCCATGCTTAAGGCGCAGGCCAACACACCGCTCCCGGTGTAGGGAATCCCCAATAGCTGCAGCGCGCCCTGAATCACCCCGTCCTCGCCACCTCGCCCGTGTAAGGCGATGAAGGCACGATCGAATCCACCGCCCATGAGATGTCGGACGACGTCGCCATCGACGTCCACCGCTTCGGCTGCCACGCCCTGATCAAGAAGCGCCCGATGAATGGCCGCCCCGCTTTTCAGAGAAACATCCCGCTCTGCGGATTGGCCACCCATCAGGACGGCAACTCGCCCGAACGCGCTGGGATGAGTGCAACGGCGGGCCTGGGCGGAGGTATTCATTCCGACCTCCCGACGATCCGCACTTCCGGCTCCAGATCGATATCAAATTGCGACCGCACGGCGTTTTGGATCCGACGAATCAATGCCTCGATATCCGCCGCAGTGGCGCCACCGAGATTGACGATGAAATTGGCGTGTTTGGCAGACACCTCGGCGCCACCGATACGTAGCCCCTTGAGCCCGCAGGCTTCAATCAACCGGGCGGCGTGGTCGCCTGCGGGATTGCGAAACACCGAGCCACAGCTCGGAACACCCAATGGCTGGGTCGCGCTCCGTTTGGCCAACAGCGTCTTGATCTCGGAGGTTTCATCGGGCCTGGCCACGGGAAACTCGAAACGGGCCGCTACAAACCACTCATCTTTTTGCGGAGAAATCACGGTTCGATAGCCCACGCGATACTCCCTGGGCTCCCGCCACCGCATGACCCCGCTGCGGTTAACCACCCGTATCGCGACGACGTGCCTCCAGGTCTCGCCGCCAAAGGCACCGGCATTCATGGCCAGAGCACCACCCGTCGTGCCGGGAATGCCGGCGAAAAAATCGGCCTCCGCCAAGCCCCAACGGGAACAGCGACGGGCCAGTTTGGCGCACGAAACACCGGACTCGACCTCCACGAGTCCGCCCTCGCAACGCGTGATTCCGGTCAACGCGCTCTGGGTGGAAATCACGGTGCCTTCCAAGCCGCCGTCTCGCACTAGGAGATTGCTGCCCAAGCCTAGCCAGAACACCGGCTCATCGGGTGCCAAGCTGCTGAGAAACTCCACCAGATCGTCCAAATCCGCCGGTCGATAGAAACGGTCGGCCGGACCGCCCACACGCCAGGAGGTATGACGGGCCATGGGCTCCGCGCCGCGCAGTTCGCCGCGTAGCAGGTCCGGCGTCATGACCGTTCGTCTCCAGCGTTCGAAAGCCGCTGCGCCAGCACTGGTGGCATTCGGCCGATATCGCCCGCGCCCAAAGTCAGAACCAGGTCGCCATCGCGGATGATGTTGGCCAACGCGCCCGGTAACTCATCCAAACTGGAGACAAAAACCGGTTCGAGCCGTCCCCGGTTCCGGATCGCGCGCGCCAACGCATGGGCGTCGGCGTTGGGAATCGGCGATTCCCCGGCCGCATAGACCTCGCAAAGCAGCAAGCAGTCCGGCGTAGAGAGCACCTGCGCGAAATCGTCAAACAAATCTCGCGTGCGAGAATAACGATGGGGCTGAAAAATGGCCACCAGTCGACGATCCGGCCACGCTTCCCGGGCCGCTTTCAATGTCGCCGCCAATTCGGTGGGATGGTGCGCGTAGTCGTCCACCAGCAACGCTTGTCCATCGGTCAATTCAATCGAGCCGTAAGATTGGAAACGCCGACCGATACCTTGGAAATCCTTGAGGGCACGGCGAATCGCGTCCAACGGCACGCTCAACTCATAACCGATGGCGATCGCCGCCAGCGCGTTCAAAATGTTGTGCTGCCCCGGCAGGTTGAGCACGACCTCGCCACCCGTGCCATCCGGCAGTTCCAAAACAAAACGGCTCGTGGGACCGTTCGTTTGGACATCACGGGCCTGCACATCGGCTTGCTCGTGGAAACCGTAGGTCAGCATCGGTCGCCCCACTTCGGGTAGCGCCTCCGCCAGCACCGGGTCATCCAGACACAGCACGGCCAATCCGTAGAAAGGCAAATTCTGCAAGAAGTCGAGAAACGTTTGCCTCAACTGGCGGAAGTCCCCACCGTAGGTGGCCAGGTGGTCGGCGTCCACATTGGTCACGACCGCCATCATCGGCTGCAGATGCAAGAACGACGCATCGCTTTCGTCGGCTTCGGCCACCAAATACATCCCCGAGCCCAAACGGGCATTGGTCCCGGCGCTGTTGAGCCGTCCTCCGATGACAAAGGTGGGGTCCAAGCCGCCCTCGGCGAGCACACTGGCGACCAAACTGGTGGTGGTGGTCTTACCGTGGGTGCCCGCCACCGCAATGCCGTAGCGAAAACGCATGATCTCCGCCAGCATCTGCGCCCGGGGAATCACCGGCACATGTCGCTCCAAAGCGGCCTGGACCTCGGGGTTGTCGGCCTCCACCGCGCTGGAGACCACCACCACATCGCAGTCCGCCACATGCTCCGCGGCATGCCCCAGAAAAACTCGCGCGCCCAGGCCCGAGAGGTGATGCGTCACCGCATTAGCCCGCAGATCGGAGCCGGTCACCTCGTAACCCAGATTCAACAATACCTCGGCAATACCGCCCATCCCGGCACCGCCGATACCCACGAAGTGGATACGCCGAACTCGACCCATTCGGGCCAACTGCGTCACGGAGCTGGCAACCGGTGTACTCATGCCGGCCCTCCCAGCTCCATTAGCGCATCGGCCACCGCCCGGGTCGCTTGCGGTTTACCCAAAGCGCGCGCCGCTTCGGCCATACGCAGCAATTGCGCCCGATCGCTCACCAAGGGTTTCAGGGTATCGGCCAAACGCTTGGGGCTCAGTTGATCTTGCGGCAACAACACGGCGGCACCGGCATTCACCAGCGATTGGGCGTTACGGGTTTGGTGATCGTCGACAGCATGCGGGTAAGGCACCAACACCGAAGCCAAACCCGCTGCAGACAATTCCGCGATGGTCAGCGCACCGGAACGGCAAACCACCAGATCCGCCCAGCTATAGGCCTGTGCCATATCGTCAATAAAAGGCTCTACCTTCGGATCGCCCGGGAAAGCCTGGTAGGCCTTCATTGCCGCTTCCAGATTTCGTCCACCGGCTTGGTGTCGCACCTCGATGGCCTCGTGTGTCACCAATCGGCTGAGCGCCTTGGGCAACAGCTCATTCAAAGCGACCGCGCCCTGGCTTCCGCCCAATATCAGGATGCGAACGGGCCCGCTGCGGCCTTGCATGCGCTGTCGTGGTGGCGGGAGCTGAGCGATCTCGCTGCGGATCGGATTGCCGACCACTTCCGGCCGGTATTTTTCGGGCAATGCGCCGGGAAAAGCCATCATGAGGCGACGACTCAGCGGCGCCAAAGCCCGGTTGGTCCAACCCGCCACCGCGTTCTGCTCGTGCACCAGCAACGGCCGTCGCAACAGCCAAGCGCCGAGGCCCCCGGGACCGGAGGCGAATCCACCCATGCCCAGAACCGCGGAAGGACGAACGCGAATCAGAATCCATAACGCTTCGGCCAAGGCCAATAGCAAGCGCAAAGGCGCGAGCGCCCACGATAGAGTTCCCTTGCCGCGAAGCCCGCGTACCCGAATGGTGTAGAGCGGAATATGCGCTTTCGGCACCAATTCGGCTTCCAGGCCATGGCGGCTGCCCAACCAGACCACCTCGCCCCCGCGGGCTAACAATTCACGCGCGACCGCCAGCGCCGGAAAGACATGTCCGCCGGTGCCACCTGCCATGATGAGAATGGGCCGTCTCACGCCGAATCCTCCTCTCGAAGCCGAGGCAGGCGGTTCTCCAGCTCCGCGCGCAGCAGCAAACCGACCATGGCGCACATCACCAGCAGACTGCTGCCACCGTAGCTCATGAGGGGCAGGGTCAAGCCCTTGGTGGGCAGCACACCCATGTTGACACCGATGTTCACAAAGGCTTGCACGCCGATCCAAATGCCAATCCCGAACGACAGGTAGGCCGAGAACCATCGCCCACCGGCAGCCGCGCGGTCGGCAATAATCAGCGCCCGCCAAACCAGCCCTGCGTAGAGCAATACCACCGCGATGGATGCAAACAAACCGAGCTCTTCGGCCAGGATGGCAAACAGAAAGTCCGTGTGAGCCTCCGGCAGGTAGAACATTTTCTGAACGCTCTCACCCAAGCCCAGACCGAACCAATGACCCGAACCGATGGCCATGAGCGATTGCGTCAACTGAAAACCAGTGTTGAACGGATCCGACCATGGATTGAGAAAACCGGTGAAACGTGCCCAACGGTAGGGTGAGTACCAGATCAGTCCGGCCATGGCGACGGCGCAGGCTAGTAACAGGGCAACAAAGGTCGTCCACCGTGCGCCGGCCACGAAGATCATGGCCAAAGCGGCGACCATCAGAACGGCCGTGGCCCCGAAATCAGGCTCCAGCAACATCAAGATACCGGCCACCACCAGCACCAGAATGGCTCGCAATGCCACCAATGGATTGACCGCCAGACTCTCGCTGTACCGAACCAGGTAACCGGAGAGGTAGATCAACAAGGCGAGACGAGCAGGCTCCGAAACCTGAATCTGGAACACCTTCAGATCAATCCAACGGGCACTGCCGTTCACGGTCTTACCCACACCCGGGATCAGGACCAAAACCAACAACACCAGGGCGGACGCCATGAACAGAAAACCGGTCCGCTCCAAAACACGCATGGGAACGAACAACGCCAACCAGGCGGCGACCAGCCCCAGCAGCGCGAACACCATTTGTCGTTCGAAGTAATAGAATGGGTTGCCCGTCAAACGATCGGCCATAGGCATGGAAGCAGACGCCACCATCACCAAGCCCAGAGCGACCAACGTGAGCGTGATCAGAACCAGCGGCATATCCAGGCGGCCCCGCCATCCCCCATCGGCCTTCGGCACTGCGTGCTGCTCACGGAAAACGACGGCACTCATGTCGCCAACCCCTGCACCAGGGAAACGAACACGTCACCTCGATGACGGTAGTCGCGAAACATATCCTGACTTGCGCAGGCAGGGGAAAGCACCACGCAATCGCCGCTTTGGGCCTGCTGCGCGGCGAGGCGAACCGCCTGCCCCAAGCCATCTGCACGATAAATCGCGGTCGCGCCACGCAAGGCCTGCTCGATGCGATCTGCATCCTCGCCGATCAACACAATGGCCCGAGCCTTACCCGCGATGAGCGGCCGCAGGGCCGTGAAGTCAGCGCCTTTCCCCTGACCGCCGAGAATCAAAACCGCCGGACGATCCAACCCGTGAACCGCGGCGGCGGTTGCGCCCACGTTGGTACCCTTGGAATCGTTGAAGTAGGCAACACCGCAGTGCTCCGCCACCCACTGCATCCGGTGGGGAAGTCCTTCAAAAGCGCGAAGCACGTCCAAGGCGACCGTTCGATCGATACCAACGCACTCGGCAAGCGCCAAAGCCGCCAGCGCGTTGGCGCGATTATGGCTGCCGAACAGCTTCAACTCCCCTGCCGCAATCAACCGCTCACTGCCCCGGCATAACCAAGTCTCGTCACCGACCACCCGACAGCCGTAATCCACGCCCGCCCGCGGTGACCCAAGGCTGAAGGCGATCACTGCGCGCCCGGGCTCCGCCATCGCCGCCACCGCCGGGTCATCGGCGTTCAAAACCATGAACCCGGGTTTTCGGCCGGGTCCGTAACGAAAAATACGCTGCTTGGCGGCGCTGTAGGCTGCCAGCGAGTCATAGCGGTCCATATGGTCTTCGGATATATTCAAAACCGCCGCTGCGGAGGCATTGAGACTGCGCGTGGTTTCCAGTTGGAAACTGGACAGCTCAAGCACGTAGAGATCCGGCTCGTTGTTCGCAAGCAAATCCAGCGCCGGGGTACCCAGGTTACCGCCCACACGAACCTCTCGACCGTCGGCTGCCGCCATTTGGCCGACCAAGGTGGTCACCGTACTCTTGCCGTTGGAACCGGTGATGGCGATGATCGGCGCCTGGGCCTCACGCGCGAACAACTCGATATCGCCGATCACTTCCGCGCCCCGTTGTGCGGCTGCCTGAATGGCCGGATGAGCAGTCGCCACGCCGGGAGAGACAATCAGACGGTCTGCATCGGCGAAAGCGCCCGCTGTGAAGGGCCCCAGGTTGACCTCCACCGCGGGAAGCTCAGCGCGAAGGTCACCCAACGCCGGAGGCGCAGAACGACTGTCGACCACCGCAACAGACTGACCGCGACGGGCGAGGAAGCGGGCGACGGAAAGCCCCGTCATGCCCAATCCCACGACCACGTTACGAACCGTATCGGTGTGGCTATTCATACTGTACGCCGTTCCCGCCATGGCTCACCGCAACTTCAATGTCGCCAAGCCAATCAAAACCAGAATCACGGTGATAATCCAGAACCGGACAATCACCCGTGGCTCGGGCCACCCTTTCAATTCAAAGTGATGGTGTATGGGGGCCATGCGAAAAATGCGCCGGCCGGTCAAACGAAACGACAACACCTGCAACATGACCGACACGGTTTCCACCACGAAAACCCCACCCATGATCAGCAAGACCAACTCTTGCCGGACAACCACGGAGACCACACCCAATGCCGCGCCCAAGGCCAGCGCGCCCACATCGCCCATAAACACCATCGCGGGATAAGTGTTGAACCACAAAAAACCCAAGCCCGCACCCGCGATGGCACCGCTAAAGATCAGAATCTCCCCGGCACCGGAAACATGCGGCACGGCGAGATAGGCCGCGAATTTGGCGTGCCCCGCGACATACGCGAACACCCCCAAACCGCCGGCGACCAAAACGGTGGGCATGATGG
Source organism: Pseudomonadota bacterium (assembly GCA_034189865.1). Classification (NCBI taxonomy): domain Bacteria; kingdom Pseudomonadati; phylum Pseudomonadota; species Pseudomonadota bacterium. The sequence goes on from JAXHTV010000015.1 coordinate 22,754, forward strand.
CGAGCCCATCAAGGCCATCGGTCAAATTGACGGCATTGCTGGACCCGACAATGACGAAATAGACAAAGGGCACGAACAGCCATCCCAGCGGCAGGGCAACGTCTTTGAAAAACGGCACAATCAAGGTGGTTTCCACCGGATCGGTCGCGCTGGCGAACAAAATGACGGCAGCCGCAAAACCGATGACCGATTGCCAAAAGTACTTTTGCCGCGCCGACAGGCCCTTGGAGTTGCCGCGGGAAAGCTTCAGGTAGTCATCGATGCCGCCGACCAAACCAAACAACAGGGTAGTCACGAGCACCACCCAGACGTAGCGATTCGTGAGGTCCGACCACAGCAAGGTGCTGAAAGCGATGGCGACCAGAATCAAGGCGCCACCCATGGTGGGGGTACCCGCTTTGGAAAAATGACTCTGCGGGCCGTCTTCCCGGATCTGCTGACCAATCTGGTGAAAATTCAACCGTCGAATGAGAGTTGGCCCCACCAGCAGGCTGATCAGCAAAGCCGTCAACACACCCATAATCCCCCGCAAGCTGATATAGCTGAAGGCATGGAATGCGGTGTCGTATTGAACCAGATATTGAGTCAGATGGTAGAGCACGAAGACGCTCCTGCTCGCAATGCCTTAACGACACGATCCATGCCCGCGCTGCGGGACCCCTTCACCAAACAGCAGGGAGACGGCCCACCCGCCAGTTGATCCAAATCGCCCTGAATCACCGCCACAGCGTTGTCCTGGTTGGCGAACGCACGACCACCCTCGCCAAAGGCCGACGCCGCAGCCTGTGCCAGATCGCCGCCGATCGCATAAAGGCGGGTCACACCGGCCGCACGTGCCGACCGGCCGACGGCCTCGTGGAGCGCCTGACTGTCCGCACCCAATTCGGCCATCTCACCCAGCACAACCCAGTGGGGACCGGGGAGTTGCACGAGCGTCTCGATGGCGGACTGAAACGAAGCGGGATTGGCGTTGTAACTGTCGTCTACCAGCCGAAGCCCGCCAGCGCCCTCGACCATCCTGGCCCGGCCGCCCACACCCCGGAACTCAGACAGGCCAACCACGATGTCGTCCCAGTCCAGCCCGACCGCTGTGGCAGCCGCCGCCGCTGCCAATGCATTGCGTACGTTGTGAACACCCGCGGCGCAAAGCTCCACCCATCCTTGTCCTCCGGGTGTGCGCATCCGAAAGCGGGTGCCCCATTCACCGTCTTTGTGAACGAGCGAAATGGAGTCCGGTTCAGCGTGAAACTCAGCCGCCGAATCGAACCCGAAGCAAAATTGAGTCCGGGATCCGGCCATGCGGCGCCACAGCGGCGCAAACGCATCGTCGGCGTTAATGACCGCCACCCCGTCCGCCGGAAGCGAAGAAAACAGCTCTCCCTTGGCCTGTGCGACACCACGCAGGGAACCGAAGCCCTCCAAATGCGCGGGACCCGCATTGGTCAAAATGCCGACGTTGGGAATCACCAGCGACGTGAGATAGGCAATCTCGCCCGGCCCGCTGGCGCCCATTTCCACCACCGCCGCCCAGTGCTCACCGCCCAAACGCACCAGGGTCAGCGGTACGCCGATCTCGTTGTTGAGATTCCCTTGTGTCACCAGCGCCGGCCCGCGGCGGAGCAAGATAGCCGCCACCATTTCTTTGACCGTGGTCTTGCCATTACTGCCCGTCACGCCGACCACCGGGACCGAGAATCGTTCTCGCCAAGTACGCGCCAAAACGCCCAAGCCAAGGCGCGTGTCGGCAACGCGAAGACCCGGCAGGCGGGTCGTCACCTCTCGGTGAACCATCACGGCCCCGGCTCCAGCCGCTTCCGCCTGGGCCAGATAATCGTGTCCGTCGAAACGTTCGCCCTGAAGCGCGACGAACAGATTGTTCTTCTCTAGGCCCCGGGTGTCGGTGCTCAAACCGCGGAATTCCGCATCCCCACCGTACACATTGGCCTCCAGCGGCCCAGCAAACTCCGTTAAGCGCCCCGCAATCATGGCCGCCAACCCCGCAGCGCCGCCTCGACCACCGCAGCGTCGCTGAATTCCATCCGCTGATCACCCACCAACTGATAGTTCTCGTGGCCTTTTCCGGCCACGAGAATCACATCACCCACTGCCGATCCTTCGATGGCCCGGTGGATAGCAAGGCGCCGGTCGTGCTCGACCGCCACGAGGGAACCGGCCACAACACCGGCACAAATGTCCGCAACGATCCGTTCTGGCGATTCATTGCGCGGATTGTCATCGGTAATGACGAGTTCATTCGCCAGCTCGGCGGCGATACGGCCCATCTCCGCACGTTTACCTCGGTCCCGGTCGCCGCCGCAGCCGAAGACACAGCGAAGTGTGCCAGCTGTATGATCCCGACTCGCCTGCAGGGCTTGGCGCAAGGCATCCGGCGTATGGGCGTAATCCACAATGACCTGAGGCCGATCACCCCCACCGTGCCGTTCCATGCGGCCCGGCGCGGGAGCGACTCCCTCCAGACGGGCGAGGGCCTGATCCAAACTCACATCCTGCGTCAGCAACACGGCAAGCACCGCAACGACATTCATCGCATTAAAACGACCCACCAACGGCACGCGGAGATCGAAAGCACCCCAACTGCTCACGCCCTTGACGTCCAAACCCATGCTCGAAGGGGCGACATGCTCCGCCCACACATAGTCCACACCGCTGGGAAGCGTCGGCCGGGACCCGGTGCCGAAGTACACGCAGCGGCAGGTTGATGGCAAAACTTGCCGTATGTCCCCGGCTCGCGGGTCTTGCCCGTTAATCACGGCAATGCGCAGCCCTTCACGCTCGAACAACCGGCGCTTGGCGAGAAAGTAAGCGTCCATATGCTCGTGGTAGTCCAGATGATCGCGGCTGAGATTCGTAAAAACGGCCGTATCAAAGGGCACAGCTGCTACGCGCTGTTGTGCCAGCGCATGGGAGGAGACTTCCATGGCCACGAATTGCAGCCGTTGCTGTCGGAATCGGGCCAGCCAAGATTGCACACCAATGGCGTCGGGCGTCGTATGGACACCTTCATCCAAATTAGGCAACACGCCGTAACCTAAGGTTCCAAGTAACCCGCATCCCCGTTCGCCATCGGCCAATGTCTGTGCCAACAAATGGCTACAGGTGGTCTTGCCGTTGGTGCCAGTGACCCCGATCACAGTCAAATCTCTCGCCGGCTCGCCGAAGAAGCGCGCTGCAATCACACTGACATGACGAGGGAGATCTGCCAGTGGAATGAAGGGAACGTCGCGCACCGGGCCCGCTGGGCGCCGCATCGTCGGCTGATACAGCACGGCGATGGCCCCGCGGGAGAGGGCTTCATCGACATAGTCCAGCCCGTGAACCCGCTGACCCTCGAGAGCGAGAAACAAATCCCCCGGTTGCACTCGAGAGCTGTCCAGGGTTAGACCGGTAACGGTGCAATCCACTTCCGGCACATCGACATCCAAACCCCGCAAGAGTGTTTGCAGGCTTACTCCGAAGTTCGCAGGCGCCGCCATCGCCATCACCCCAACTCCGCCCGATCACCGGGGGAGATCACCCATCCGCCGTTTTCGGGCAGATCATCCGGGGAAATGTCCATCAAACGTAGGGCACCCGACATCACACGGGAGAACACGGGCGCAGCCACCGTGCCGCCGTGATACTGATCGCCCTGCGGCTCGTTGATCACGACCACCCCGACCAAGCGCGGGCGGCTGGCCGGCACCATCCCGGCAAACAAGGCCAGATAGCGGTCTTCGGTATAACCTCCGACGCCGGGCTTACGCGCGGTTCCCGTCTTGCCGGCCACCCGATAGGCCGGTATCGCCGCCGCCGATGCGGTCCCCTCGGTGACCACCCGCTCCATCATCTGCCTCACTTCCCGAACCACCGAAGGTTTCAGGACCGTATCCGCGGTGACGTCTCCAGACACCTTCACCAACGACACGGGACGCAACTGACCATCAGTTGCGAGCACCGAATAGGCTTGGGCAAGCTGAAGAGCCGTCACCGACACACCGTAACCGAAAGCCAAAGTCGCGTGATCAATCGTGTACCACTCGTGGAAATGACGCAGCCGACCAGCCCGCTCACCCGGAAATCCGCTTGCGGTCAAGCCACCGAACCCCACTTGGCGGAGGGTATTCCAGAGCGCTTCCCGAGGCGTTGCCAACGCGATTTTGCTCGCGCCGACATTGCTCGACTTGGCCAGCACACCACCGAGGTCCAAGCGCCCGTAGTTGCGCAAGTCCCGGACGGTACCGCCGTGCACGCTGAACCATCCCGGTGTCGTGTCCACGTGGCTCGTGGGTTGGAATACGCCTTGCCCCATCGCAGCGGCCACCACGAACGGCTTGATCGTCGAGCCGGGCTCAAATACGTCGGTCGCCGCGCGATTTCGGTATTGCGCTCCGCGCATACCGGTTCGATTGTTGGGATTGAATCCCGGCTGATTGGCCGCTGCCAATATCTCGCCGGTGGCCACGTCCAACACCACTACCGACCCCGACTTGGCTCGGTGATGCGCGATGGCGGCCTTCAGTTCGCGATAGGCGAGATACTGCAAACGCCGATCGACACTTAAGGCCAGTGCCTGCCCCGGCCGTGGCGCCTCGATCTGCCCCAGGTCGTCGATCACGTTGCCGCGACCATCGCGCATCACCCGCCGCCGACCGGGCACACCACGCAGCCATTCGTCATAGGCCAGCTCCATCCCTTCCTGACCCCGGTCATCGATATCGGTAAAACCCACCAGATGCGCCGTAACCTCGCCGGTGGGGTAATAGCGCCGATACTCGCGCTGGGTATAGACGCCCGGCAGCGCGAGCGCTCTCACACGTTCGGCGTCCTCGGGCACCATATGGCGCCGCACATAGACAAATTCACGATCCGCACGAGACTCCAAGCGGGTCTCGAGGTGCCTGGGATTGACGCCCGCCACCTTCGCGAGCGCCCGTATCGATGCCGTATCAACAGGGAAGGCTTGCGGATTGACCCAAACAGAATCCACCGGCGTGCTCACCGCTAGAGGTTCGCCGTGGCGATCCGTGATCATCCCTCGATGGGCGGGAATACTCACCACGCGCTGGTGACGAGCCCGCGCCTGACCGGACAAAAAGCCCTTCTCGAAGACGTGCAAATCCACCGCCCGCCAACCGAGCGTTAGCGCGCCCAGGGTCAACACCCCGAAAAGCAATCGGCTGCGAAATCGCCAAACGCGAGGCTGAATAGGCTTACTCATGGCGAACGATCACCGTGTTACCAGGCGCCGGATGGATCATCCCCAAACGATCCCGTGCCAAAGTCTCTACCCGCGCTGCCGTTGCCCAAGCGCTGAGCTCGAGCTGCAAACGACCCCATTCCACCTCCAACTCATCGCGCTCCTCGACCAGTTTTTGCCAACGAGTCCAGCACTCCCTGCTCTCAAATTGCAGATAGGCAAGGCCCAAGGCCGAACAGAACACACTCACTGCGAGCAACACCCCGAGGATTCCACGCGTCATTTTGAGGCCACCCGCTCGGCAGCCCTGAGCACCGCGCTGCGAGCCCGCGGGTTCGCAGCCACCTCGGCAGCGTCAGCTCGCATTTGACGAATCACGATGCGCAACGCACCGGCCGCCGCATCGCCTGTTACCGGCAATTTGGCCGGCAGCCGTTCGCCTCGCGCCTGGTCGCGCATGAATCGCTTCACGATCCGGTCTTCGAGCGAATGAAAGCTGACCACGACAAGTCGACCGCCGAGAGCCAGGACGGAGAGACTCTGCTCCAACACCGCTTGAAGCGCCTCGAGCTCATGATTGATCCGCAACCGAATGGCTTGAAATGTCCGCGTCGCGGGATGTTTATGCCGATCCCGATACGGAATCGCTTGCGCAACCAGCTCCGCCAAACGATCGGTCGTTTCGATCGGACGCTCCCCGCGGGCAGCCACAATGGCCCGCGCAATACGTCGATGAAAGCGCTCTTCACCCAAGTCTCTCAAAACCTGGCTGATCTCGGCCTCGTCGGCCCCCGCAAGCCATTGCGCGGCACTGACACCGCGGGTCGGATCCATCCGCATGTCCAACGGGCCGGCAGCGGAAAAGCTAAAACCACGGGCGGGTTCATCGATCTGCGGCGAGGAGACGCCAAGGTCGAGCAGTATGCCGTCGACTCTGCCCTTAAGCCCCGCACCGTTCATGACTTCCTCCAGCCGATCGAAATTCGCGTGGACCAACTCCAATCGCGGCTCACCGACGAAACGCTCATGGCCCGCCGCGATCGCTTGTGGATCCTGGTCGAACGCCCAAAGGCGGCCTTCAGGCCCGAGCCTTGCGAGCACCGCTTCGGCATGCCCTCCGCGACCGAACGTGCCGTCTACGTAGATACCGTCCGGCTTAACCGAAAGCGCCTCGACAGCCTGCGAAAGCAAAACTGAACGGTGACCGAACTCGCCCATCACCGCCCTTATATGGACAAGGATTCGAGCGCCTGCGAGCGGGACATATCGTCTTCTCGCAACATCGCCAGCCAGTCTTCCTGCTTCTGCTTCCAGAGATCCTCATCCCACAACTCGAACTTGTTTCCTTGCCCGATCAACACACCGCGGCGCTCCAATTTGGCAAACTCCCGCAGCGGTGGCGTGAGCAACACACGACCCTGGGAATCCAATTCCATGTCGGTGGCAAAGCCCATGTACAAACGCTGAAGAACCCGCGCACGCGAATCCATCGAGGGCAAGTCTTTTAGTTTGAGTTCAACTTTTTCCCATTCGGGCTGGGGATAGATCAGCAGGCAATAGTCAGGGTCTACGGTCGCGACCAACGCGCCGTCGGCGCAGTCCTGCAGCTGCTGGCGATAGCGCGCAGGAATGGCCATTCGACCTTTACTGTCGATGGCAACGTGACTGGCACCTCGAAGCAATTGACTCACGTACCCCGTTTCCCCACGATCCACCACGATTGACCACTTGGGCACACTATAGGTACCCCTATACACCACTGTCAAGGAAATATGAGGCCGCAGAACAAAGAAATAATTCTTAATTCACAAACACTTACCTGGAGACAGCTGAGACATCAGATTGGCGGCGAAGCAACTCCGGCGCAGACACAACCGAAATCAGATGCTTACAGAAAAGCGTTGAAAATCGACTTTAATTTTGGGTTGAGGCGGGCGAGGAAAATGTGAAGGCGAATCGCTCGGACGAGCACTGAAGAAGAATGCGCATCAAACCTAAAAGACGAGGGAGTCGGCCGATAAGCCGGGTTCTGTCGAAGACAGTCATTCATCTGGGATGTGCGTCACCGCACACCTCAAGCAGCCAACCCGGGAACACCATGCGGGCCACACGCTCGGCGATATGCCGAAGTTCCCCTATTTGGCCTTGCTTCGAGTGGGGTTTACCCTGCCACCCGCGTTACCGCAAGCGCGGTGCGCTCTTACCGCACCATTTCACCCTTACCGGCGCCGAAGAACGGCACTTAGGCGGTGTATTTTCTGTGGCACTTTCCGTAGGCTCGCGCCCCCCAGGGGTTACCTGGCACTCTGCCCTGCGAAGCCCGGACTTTCCTCCACGGCGATTGCCGCAGCGACTGCCTGGCCGACTCCCTAAACCAATTTACCACGGCCGGGCAGGGTCGACAAAAACGAATGCGCCGCAGAACACAGAATCCTTAGGGTTTTTCTTTCAGCGCCAGCGCTTTGCGGTACCAGTCGTTCCGGCGCCCACCGACCGCTTCGACCATGACGGCAGCGATCGTGCCCACCGGCAGCTCGCCAACCAACATCTCCAACAACCGATCGGCATCAATCGTTGAAGGCGAGGGACCCGCTTCGCCACCTTGGACACACACCACGAACTCCCCCCTCAGCTGATCCGGCGCCTCGGTCAAACGCCCTATGATCTCTGAGAGCGTTCCTCGATAGTGCGTTTCGTGCAGCTTGGTCAACTCCCGCCCCACATAGGCGGATCGCGCCGGACCGAACGCAGCGATCATATCGTTGAGCGACTCCAGCACACGCCGGGGTGTCTCGTAAAAAATGAGCGTCCTCGATTCATCACTGAGCGCCTTCAATCGGGCTTGCCGGGGACCGGCCCGGGCGGGAAGAAAGCCTTCGAAGGTAAATCGATCCGTCGGTAGCCCGCTTACGCTCAGCGCCGCAATTGCCGCGCATGCGCCGGGGACCGGTATCACTCCGTACCCGGCTGCGGCGATCTCCCGGACCAAGTGATAGCCGGGATCGCTCACCAGGGGCGTGCCTGCATCACTGACCAGCGCCACGGCATCGCCGTTCGCCAACAGCTCTAAAATCCTCGCACACCGTTGACGCTCGTTGTGCTCATGCAAAGACACCGTGGGCGTCGCGATCCCGAAATGACGCAACATTCGACCGGTGTGCCGGGTGTCCTCGGCCGCAATCCAGCGCACATTCGCCAGAACCTCCAACGCCCGCGAACCCAAATCGCCCAGGTTGCCAATGGGAGTGGCGACAACGTACAAGGTTGATTTCGCGGTGGACTCCGTCACCTCATTCATTGACACTCCTCCAGAGCTCAGCAGATACTTAGCCCGCTTATGAGCACGAGCACAATTCCATTCTTCCGACGCCGACCGAATCCTGACCTGATGCGTTCCACTTCGCAAGCCATCCTCCGACTTGTCAGCGGACTGTTAATTCTGCTCGCCGTGGCCGCCTGCGCCCCGCCCGCTGCCGTGCAGGAAGACGTTAGCGAGCGCCCCGATGCTCGCGTGGTCGAGATCGAGCGCGTTGCTATCGAAGACCCGGGCCGGGCTGCCGAACAACTAGAAGCCCTGCTGGTGGGCGCGCGCGCTACTGAAAAGGACGGGTGGGTTTTAAAAGCCGCCGAACTATGGCTCCAGGCAGATCAACCTGACCGCGCCTTGCGCCTGCTTCAGGGCCCCTTGAGCGCCGAAGCCCCCGCGGAGAGCCAACAACTGCAAAACATTCTTCTCGCGGAAGCCTTGCTGGCCCAGGGACGTCCCGCCCAAGCCATGAGTTGGCTTGCCAGCTTACCCACCCCACTGGCCGATCAACTCGAAATCAAAAGACTCCACGTTCTAGCCCGCGCCCACGCCGCACAGAACGAAACCACCGCGATGGTGGTGGCAATGAATCGTCGTGATGGCTTGCTCACCGAGCCCGCCGACCAAGCGACCAACCGCCGCGAAACATGGAATTTTCTGCTGGCGAGCCGCGCCGACTTGGCCGAGAAAGCGGGGCAGCCCCAATTATCACAGACAGAGCGGACCTGGTTGGAACTCGGCGCCATTGGCCAAAGCCGCTGGCAGGACCCACAAGGTTATATCGCCAAACTTGAATCCTGGCGGGCAGCGAATCCAGCGCATCCCGCCAGCTTAAGCCTGGTAGACCAAATTGTGGCGGAGTTTCGATCACGCTCATCGTATCCCGAACACATCGCCGTATTGCTTCCCACCCGGGGCCGCTTCGCCAAAGCTGCACAAGCGGTCAGGGATGGCTTTTTGGCCGCACACTTTGAAAGAGCTGCCACCCAGGGCGATTCGGCGAACCTACCGCGCATCAGCTTCTACGACACCAGTGATGACGTGTCGGCCAGCTATCAAGCGGCCCGAACCGACGGTGCCGAATTTATCATCGGCCCGCTGTCGAAAGAAGCGATCGAATCACTCGCCGCTGGTGGACCGATCGAGCTGCCCACGCTGGCGCTGAACCGGATGGGTGAAGCGCCGAGCGGGCAACCCACGCTTTTTCAGTTTGCATTGTCTCCCGAAGAAGAAGCTCGGCAAGTGGCCGAGCGTGCAGCGCTGGATGGTCACCAAAACGCCATTGCCCTCGTTCCCGGCAATCCTTGGGGACAGCGCATATTCGCAGCATTCGCTTTCCGATTCGAAGAATTGGGTGGCAAGGTGGTCGGGTTCCGGGCGTACGATGAAGATCAGTTCGACCATTCGGCGGTCATTAAGCGTTTACTCATGATCGATCAGAGCGAATCGCGACATCGGGCGCTGACCAATCTGATCGGTCGTGCGCCGGAATTTCAGCCCAGACGACGACAGGACGTCGACATGGTGTTTATGGCCGCCTTCCCCCGACAGGGGCGGCTGATTCGACCTCAGTTACGCTTTCATCGGGCAAGCACGCTGCCCATCTACGCCACCTCTCACGTGTACTCGGGCTGGCCGAACACCAAGGCCGACCGGGATCTCGACGGGGTGATCTTTCCCGACATGCCGTGGAATTTGTCTCCCGACGATTTTCCGCTGAGACAAGCGCTATCCAACGCCTGGCCCACCGGCTTTCAAAGCCAGTCCAGGCTATATGCGCTCGGCTACGATGCGTTCCGCCTCGTCCCGCGATTACGGAACAATCCGGACGGGTTCGCCAATCTGATCCCAGGAGCAACCGGCACGTTGGTCATCCAGCCCACTGGCCTGATTGACCGCAAGCTGAACTGGGCCGTTTTTCGCCGAGGCCTTCCGGTCCCGCAAACCTTGAACCATGGCAATCTGGAATCGTCTGAGCAATAGCACCGCCAAAGAACGCGGACAACAGGCGGAGGATACCGCCTTACGCTATCTGAACCGACGCGGATTGCGTCTCATCGAGCGAAATTTTCGCTGTCGAGGCGGCGAGATCGACCTCATTATGCTCGATGGGCAAACCTTGGTCGTGATTGAAGTCCGCCAACGTCGTAACACGCATCACGGTACCGCAGCCGAAACGGTGGATCACCGGAAACAGCAACGAATTATTCTTGCGACACGGCGGTTCTTGCACGCATCCAAAGATTTTTACGACCGACCTATCCGCTTCGACGTCGTAGCCTTCAACGGCGCCACCGATAGCCGGAACATCCAATGGCTGAAAGACGCTTTTGAGGCATCACCATGGTGATCTACGCACCCCACGTGAGATGGAACAAACGACCCGAAGCAAGTCATTACATTCGCGACCGAAAGGCCGAGCTAACGTCTGCGACAGGAGACCCGACCATGAACGCCATTGAGCGCATCAACAGGCTGTTCCAGGAAAGCATCACCACCAAGCAACAGGCCCTCGGCACGTTGGCCCACCCAATCGCCGAAGCCGGCGCAATGATGGCCTCCGCCCTGGCCAACGGCCACAAGATATTAAGCTGCGGGAATGGGGGATCGGCGGGTGATGCACAGCATTTCTCAGCGGAGCTGCTCAATCGCTTTGAACGGGAAAGGCCTGCCTTACCGGCGATCGCTTTGACCACGGACGGTTCGACACTCACTTCAATTGCCAACGATTACGCCTACGAACAAGTATTTTCCAAACAGGTCGAGGCGCTGGGCCAAAGAGGAGATATCTTGCTGGCAATTTCGACCAGCGGACACTCGCCCAATGTCATCAAGGCGATTTCGTCCGCGCACGACAAAGGTGTCAGCGTTGTGGCATTGACGGGACGGGATGGTGGACCGATGGCCGACCTGTTAAAACCGAATGACATCGAACTGAGAGTGCCGGGACAATCCACCGCCAGGATTCAGGAAACTCACATCCTGATCATCCATTGCTTGTGCGATTTGATTGACGAACGACTGTTCGGCGGCAAAGCATGAAGGAAAGGCGGAGGAGATGCGCTATTTAACGACCGAAAGATGAGGTTTCTGGCCGCTTCCATCCGGGGGATTTCCGCCGGGATCCGAACCGTCATCTCCGCTTCCATCCTCCTCACGGAACATCATTCCCTGGCCATTTTCCCGAGCGTAGATAGCCAATACGGCCGAAGCAGGCACGTGGATATCAAATGGAGCTCCAGAAAAACGCGCCTGGCAGGAGAACTCGTCGTTTCCCAACTCAAGAGCTCGTACCGCACCGGGGCTTAGATTGAGTACAATCTTGCCGTCTTGTACCCCGCTCTGCGGCACCTGGACATTTGGATGAGTGCAGTCGACTAGTATGTGCGGCGTTAATCCGTTGTCAACGATCCAATCGTAGAGTCCACGAATGAGATAGGGTTTTTGAGAAGTCATTTTCTGAGACACGAACTCGTCCCGCCACCTTAGCGACGGATGTCCTTCTCGGCATCAGTCAAGCTATTCACGAACCCGCTGCGCCGAAACACACGTTCTGCGTAGTCCAGAATCGGTTGCGCTTGCTTGGGTAGCTCGACCTCGTAGTAAGGCAAGCGCCACAAAATCGGACAAATACTGATATCCGCAACCGAGAATTCCGTGCTCAAGAAATACGGCTTCGCAGCGAATACCGGTGTACTCGCGATCAGACTTTCACGCAGTTCCTTTCGAACCTTGGTCCTTTGTTTCTCGGATTTTGTTTCGAACTGGTCAACGCTTCCGTACCAGTCTTTCTCAATACGAAACATCGCCAATCGAATTTGCGCACGCGAGACGGGGTCGACCGGCATCAGCGGCGGATGCGGAAACCGTTCGTCCAAATACTCGATTATGATACGGGAGTCATACAATACCAACTCCCGGTCAACCAAGGTGGGCACCGAGCCATACGGATTCAGATGAGCCAAGTCTTCCGGTACGGCCCCCGATTCGACGTTGACGACGTCGTAACTGACACCCTTCTCGGCTAATACGAACCTCACGCGGTGACAATCGGGACAATCCGGCCTGGAAAATAAAGTGATCATCGATCGCCGATTCGGCACTACCGTCATCGCTGAACCCCCAAGATGCCCAATGGTCTGTGCCGCGACCGTTCGGAAACGAAAATGAGCTGATTCCGGCGACGGAACGCCGGAATCAAAATCCTGTGGCGATAGTTCTCAGTGAACATCCCGCCAATACTCGTGTTTCAGGGCATAGGCGAATACCCCGAAAATCGCGAGGAACAGCAATACGAAGATACCCACTCGCTGTCGTTTCGCTTGGATCGGCTCAGCGATGTAGGCCATGTAGTTGACCAAATCCAATACGGCCCGATCGTATTCTTCCGGTGTCATCGAACCTGGAACCACGAGCTCAAACATCTCCTCGCTTGGCTCCCCGTGGGTCGATTCTTCCCCTTGAACAGGCTGGGCATGATCATCGTGCCCGCCGGCCAAAGCCTGCCAACCTTGCAACTCCCACAAAACATGGGGCATGCCCACATCTTTAAACACCAAATTGTTGGCGCCGGTGGGCGAAGACTGATCCAGATAGAAAGACGTCAGGTATGTGTAAAGCCAATCCGCACCCCGCTGACGAGCCGTCAGCGTCAAATCCGGCGGTGCCTTGCCGAACCAGTTGGCGGCGTCTGCGGCGGGCATGGCAATCGTCATGGTATCCCCGATCTTAGCGGGTCCGAACATGAGATTTTCTTTGACCAAATCAACCGGAATTTCCAGATCAGCGGCCATCCGCTTATACCGCATGTATTGCGCGGAGTGGCAACTCAGACAGTAATTGTGGAACAGCCGTGCGCCGCGCTGTAAGGATTGCACGTTGTTGATATCGATCTGCGCTTTCTGCAACGGCACGCCTTCGCTGGCAGCCCATGCCGCATAGGGCAAGCAGATCAAAACGACCAGACAGAGAAGTTTTTTCATCACGCCCCCAATCATGTCAGCCGGTCCGGCACGGGTTTGGTTTTATCCAGGCTGGAATAAATCGGCATTAACAGGAAGAACGCGAAGTAGATGACGGAAAGCACCCGCGCCGCCATGGTGTAAGTCGGGCTGGGTGGATTCATCCCTAAATAGCCCAAGCCGATAAAGCTGACCACGAACAATACCAGCGCCGTCTTGAACAGCGGCCCCTTATATCGGATCGACTTCACAGGAGAACGATCCAACCAAGGCAACAACGCCATAATCATCACGGCACCCCCCATGGCGATGACGCCGCCCAGCTTGCTCGGAACCGCCCGAAGAATCGCGTAGAACGGTGTAAAATACCAAACTGGGGCGATATGCTCCGGCGTTTGCAGCGGATCAGCCGGCTGGAAGTTGGCGTGCTCGAGGAAATAACCGCCGAACTCGGGCGCGAAGAAGATAATCACGGACGCCAGGGCCAGGAACACCACCACGCCCCACAAGTCCTTCACGGTGTAATACGGATGGAAGGTGATACCGTCGACGGGATGCCCATCACTACCCAGGTTCGCCTTAATCTCAACGCCGTCGGGATTATTGGACCCGACTTCGTGCAAGGCCATCAAGTGCGCCACCACCAAGCCTACCAAGACCAGCGGCATCGCTATCACGTGTAGCGCAAAGAAGCGGTTGAGGGTGACATCGGACACCACAAAATCACCCCGAATAAACTGCGCGAGCGCTTCCCCCACAAACGGAATCGCACCAAACAGGGAGATGATGACCTGCGCACCCCAATAGGACATTTGCCCCCAGGGCAACAGATATCCCATAAACGCTTCGCCCATCAACACGAGGTAGATCAAAATTCCGAACAACCAGACCAGCTCGCGGGGTTTTCGATAGGAGCCGTAGATTAGGCCGCGGAACATGTGGAGATAAACCACGACGAAGAACATCGACGCGCCGGTACTGTGCATATAGCGAATCAGCCAGCCCCAGCTGACATCTCGCATGATGTACTCAACGGACGCAAAGGCATCGGCTGCGCTGGGTTTGTAGTTCATCGTCAACCACACGCCCGTAAGCAACTGATTGACCAAAACGACCAACGCCAGACTGCCGAAATAGTACCAGAAGTTGAAATTTTTCGGTGCGTAGTATTCGCCCGCCTGCTCGTTCCAGAGCTTGGTCACGGGCAACCTGGCATCGACCCAATCCATTCCCTGCGCCGCTTTGTCGCGGGCATACTGCATTACATCACGCATCACGCGGCTCCTCTGTCTTCGCCAACCAGCAACTGGGTGTCGCTGAGGAAGATATAAGGCGGCACCGCCATGTTGGTGGGCGCCGGAACGCCCGCAAAAACCCGGCCGGCCATATCGAAGCGGGAGCCGTGACACGGACAGAAGAAACCACCTGGCCAATCGCTGCCCAAATCACTGGCGCCCGGTTCGGGCCGATAGGTGGGCGAGCACCCTAGATGGGTACACAAGCCGATCAGAACGAGAATCTCAGGGCGCCGCGAACGGTGCTCGTTTTGCGCATAGCCAGGCTGCTGTGGCTCGTCTGATTGCGGATCACGAAGCTCGCCATCAAGCGTTTTCAGCCCATCCAGCATGGCTTGAGTCCGACGCACAACCCACACGGGCTTGCCGCGCCACTCAACGGTCAAGCGAGCGCCGGGCTCCAGTTTGCTGATATCGATTTCGACCGGTGCACCCGCGGCTTCTGCTTTAGCGCTGGGTTGCATGGCCGCAATAAAAGGATACGCTCCGAAGGCCGCACCAACACCTCCGACGGCGCCAGTGGCCACCGTCAAGAAACGTCGACGACCGGTGTCGACACCCCCATTACTCATTACAGTGAATCTCCCAAAGCCATCTTTGTGGAATCGTGCGACCGACGACCGCCGAATCGTGTTTGGGTGGTACTCAGGCACTCCGCCAGGTTCACGGGTCGGCAATTCTACACTCTTGCCTCCCGATATGGCTACTTGCCTGCGAAAAGCATTGGCCGATATTCGTTCAGCACGTCCTTTCCGCGATCAGACCACCCCAGCCAGTGAATCCAGAAAACGCTGGTTTTCTTCCGGCGTGCCCACCGTTACGCGAAGGCAGTTCTCCAACATCGGGTGGGCACCATGCAATTGCTTAATCAGAATGCCGTCGTCCAACAGCCGAGCATAGACCGCCGGAGCGCTGACCGAATGAACCCGAAAGAGAATGAAATTCGCACGACTCGGATAGGCCGTCACTCCCTTGAGCGCACCAAGCACACCAAACAACCGCCCCCGCTCAGCCCGAATCTGCTCTGCTTGGGCTAGCAGGACCTCGTTGTGTTCAAGCGCAAACTGCGCCGTCCGCTGGGTCAAAGCGTTGATATTGTAGGGCAAGCGGACCTTGTCCATCTCCCGAATCCATTCGGAGCTGCCGACCAACAAACCTAAGCGCAGACCCGCCAGGCCCAATTTTGACAATGTTCGCAGAATCAACAAGTGCGGATATTGCGCCAAACGCGGCATCCATGTTGCGTTCGCGAACGGGGCATAGGCTTCGTCAATGACGACCAATCCACTGGCCGCCTCCAGGATACGCTCAATGTCCGAATCATTGAACAGATTACCCGTTGGATTGTTGGGGTAAGCAAGAAAAATTAATGCCGGGCGATGTAGCTCAACCGCCTTCAACAGGGCCGGGAGATCCAGACTGAAATCGGCGGAACGCAGGGGAACCCCAACGTAATTGAGCCCCAGAGCGCGCGCGATGAGCCGGTACATTACAAAACCGGGCTCCGGCGCCAAAACCGACCGCCTGGCCCCCGCCACGGCGGTCATTAATATTTGAATCAACTCGTCTGAGCCGTTGCCAAGCAGTATCTCAGCCCCATCCGGCACAGCCATGGCGGCCCGCATCAATGGCAACAGATCGCGCGCCACTGGGTCCGGATAACGATTGAGCGGGACATCTCGAATCGCCGCCAACCACCCCTGAACCAACTCGGGCGGCCAGCCGTAAGGGTTCTCCATGGCATCCAGTTTCACCAATCCATCCGCGCTGGGCACATGATAGACATCGAGCTCGCGAACCTCTGCCCGAATCAGTTTTTCCGGGGTGGGATATTCTGCTGTCACGATCAAGCGTCCGACGTGCCCACGATCCTAAGCGCCGCCGATTGAGCATGGGCCTCCAGGCCCTCCCCTCGGGCGAGGCATGCGGCAATCCGACCGAGTTCCGCGCCCCCTTCGGGCGAACAGCGAATGACGCTGCTGCGCTTCTGAAAATCATAGACACCAAGCGGCGAGAAAAAGCGGGCGGATCCTGACGTCGGGAGCACGTGATTGGGACCGGCGCAATAATCCCCCATGGCCTCGGCGGTATAGCGCCCAAGAAAGACCGCACCGGCGTGTCGAACCCGCGGCAACCAAACTTCCGGTTCGGACAGCGCTAACTCCAAATGCTCCGGCGCTATCCGATTGACTAGATCCAACGCCTCATCCAGGCTGGCAACCTGAATCAGTGCCCCACGCCGAGCTAAGGACTCAGCGATAATTTCACGCCGGGGTTGCCTGGGAAGTTGCTGTTGGATGGTCTTCGTCACCAAATCCAGGAAGTCTCGGTCCGGGGAAATCAGAATGGCCTGGGCATCCTGGTCGTGCTCGGCTTGGGAGAACAAATCCATAACCACCCAATCCGGGTCGGACTCGCCGTCGCTGACCACCACGATTTCCGACGGCCCGGCGATCATATCGATTCCAACAGCCCCGAAAACGAGCTTCTTGGCCGCCGCCACGTAAGCGTTGCCCGGCCCGACGATTTTGTCCACCCGCGGCACGGTGTCGGTGCCATAGGCCATAGCCGCAATCGCCTGTGCGCCACCGACGGTCACCACGCGATCCACGCCAGCCAAGTGAGCGGCTGCCAGCACCCATTCGTTGAGCGCATCGTCCGGCGCCGGCACGCACATGACCACTTCGCCCACACCGGCCACTTTGGCGGGAATCACATTCATCAACACCGAAGAGGGATAAGCCGCTTTCCCGCCAGGCGTATACACCCCAACCCGATCCATGGGCCGAATTTGCTGACCCAACTCGTTGCCAAACGAGTCGGTGAAAGACCACGACTCGAGTTTCTGACGTTCTGCATATTGCCGAATCCGATCCGCCGCCTGCTCCAGGGCGTTCCGCGCATCGGCCGGCAACGACGCAAAGGCGGCCTCCAGTCGCGCCGGCGCGACTGCAAGATCAGCAGCCGATTGAATATCGCGCCGATCGAATTGTCGGGTGAAATCTACCAGTGCCGGATCACCTTCCAGCCGTACGCGATGCACGATCCGTTGCACGGTTTCCAGCACATTGGTCTCGACGGTGTCGGCCGTCTCTAAAAGCGCGACCAAGGCTGCTTGAAATGATGCTTCACTCGAACACAGCCGTCGGATAGCGCTCATTTCGCAGGCACCTCGTTCATCGACAAGGCCATCTCTCCACCCAGCGCGATCCGCAAGTCGTTGATGAAACCAGCGATTTCGGCATGCTTAACTTTCATAGCCGCTTTGTTTACAACCAACCGCGAACTGATATCGGCGATGCGCTCAAACTCCACCAATCCGTTGGCCCGAAGCGTATTACCCGTGTCGACCAGGTCAACGATCTGGTCGGCCAACCCAACCAGTGGCGCCAACTCCATGGAACCGTAGAGCTTGATGATTTCCACTTGCTGACCACGCGTCGCGAAGAACCGCCGCGTGGTATTGACATACTTGGTCGCAATACGAAGCCGCCCTTTCGGCGTAGGCGCATCGACCCGACCAGCGGTCACCATTCGGCACTGCCCGATCCCTAAATCCAACGGCTCGTAGAGGCCGTCGCCTTCGTACTCCATCAGCACATCCTTGCCGGCCACCCCAACGTCAGCGGCCCCGTAGGCGACATAGGTGGGAACGTCGGTGGCACGAATCACCACCAAGGTCACGTCCGGGTGATTGGTTGCTAGAATCAGGCGCCGACTGCGAGCAGGATCTTCCTGCGGCTCGATTCCCACTCGGGCGAGCAAGGGAATCGCTTCTTCAAAAATACGGCCTTTGGATAGCGCGATTTTCATGAATTCCCCAAGCAACAATCAGCGTGGGACGCGGCGAATTCTCGCACCCAACTGCCCCAACTTTTCTTCGATACACTCGTAGCCACGATCGATATGGTAGATACGATCGACCACTGTCTCGCCCTCTGCCACGAGCCCAGCCAAAACCAAGCTCGCCGACGCGCGAAGGTCGGTGGCCATCACCTGGGCCCCGGTCAAGTTCGGAACGCCCCGCACTACGGCGACATTGCCCTGGACACGAATGTCGGCCCCCATCCGCTCAAGCTCCTGCACGTGCATAAACCGGTTTTCAAACACTGTCTCGGTCATAGCGCCGGCTCCTTTTGCAATGGTGTTTAAAGCCATGAACTGCGCTTGCATATCGGTCGGAAACGCCGGATAGGGAGCTGTGCGAATATCCACCGCCCGCGGACGGCGCCCCCGCATATCCAGTGCGATAGTGGAATCGGTGGTGTCGATGCGGGCCCCCGCCTCGCTCAGTTTTTGCAGCAAGGCATCCAACATCGTTGGACGGGTGTTCTTCAAGACCACATGGCCGCCGGTGATCGCACCGGCCACGAGGTAAGTGCCGCTCTCGATCCGATCGGGCAGAACTTCGTACTCCGTCCCGTGCAAACGTTCAACGCCGTCGATTTCGATGGTGTCGGTGCCGGCACCGCGAATTCTCGCGCCCATCTGAATTAAAAAATTCGCCAGATCGACAACTTCCGGCTCCCGAGCGGCGTTCTCGATCACCGTGCACCCATCCGCCAAGACGGCCGCCATCATGAGGTTCTCGGTTCCGGTCACGGTTACCGTATCCAGCACCAAGCGCGCACCCTTGAGTCGATCGGCGGAAGCTCGGATATAGCCGTTCTCGACCCGGATATCCGCACCCATGGCGGCAAGACCCTGAATGTGGAGATTAACCGGCCTCGAACCGATAGCACAGCCACCCGGTAGAGAAACCTCCGCCCGACCAAAACGACTCACCAAGGGCCCCAGCACGAGAATCGAGGCGCGCATGGTTTTGACCAACTCATAGGGCGCGTAATAGTTGCGAATGCTGCTGGGATCAACCTCAACGCCCATACCGTCGGCCAAGGTAATGCCGACACCCATCCCGCTCAGAAGCTCGATGGTGGTTGTCACATCATGCAGATGCGGCACATTGCGGATTGTCACGGCATCGTCGGCTAGCAGACTGGCCGCCAGTATGGGCAAGGTGGCGTTCTTGGCACCGGAAATACGAATTTCGCCTTCCAGTGGCCTGCGCCCGGTAATGATGAGCTTGTTCACGAACAGTCCGAGAGATTCTTCAAGAGTTATTGCGAAGCCTGAACACGGGCAGACCACTCAGCCGGCGTAAATGCCTGAAGCGACAGTGCATGAATTTCACCGCCGACCAACTCACCCAGCACGTCATAGACCAGCCGGTGGCGACGAATCATACTCAAGCCGTCGAACGTCTGGCTGACCACGACGGCCTCAAAGTGAACGCCGTCGTCGCCGCGGACGCGCACGTCCGCACCGGAAATGCCTTTCGCAATCAGATCCGCGATCTGGTCCGCTTGCACTGTCATCTCTCCCGGGAAAGTCACATGGGGCGTGGCAATTCGCACCTGACCACGCGTTTGAATGGGGAATGATACCGGAAATTGGATGCTCGAGCGTATTGTCGTGAGAGACGTTAGGATAGGATTGTCACGGCCCGACGCAAAATCGCGAAATGAATTCGAGCGAACCCCAGCGTCGACGTCCCTCGAATCAAATAAAATACCTGGAAACAGCGTTCATGATCTCCCAGCTTTTGATGATTTTGGCCGGCTTCATTCTGTTGGTTTGGGGCGCGGATCAATTCGTTGGCGCGGCCGCAAAAACGGCCCGGAAGCTTGGTGTATCAACCCTGATCGTCGGTGTCGTGATCGTTGGGCTGGGGACATCGGCACCAGAGATGCTGGTCTCCGCCATCGCGGCTGTTGACAACCACCCCTACCTCGGGATCGGCAACGCCATCGGCTCGAATATCACCAATCTCGCCCTGGTGTTAGGCACAACCGCCATACTGGCTCCGTTAACGGTTCACTCCCGTGTCCTGTGGCGAGAATTCCCACTACTGATCACCTTCACCGCGCTGGCCTACCTGTTGCTGTTCGACGGGCAATTCGCTCGGATCGACGGCATCCTACTGTTACTGGGTTTAGTGGGACTCATGTACTGGCTGATCCATCTGGCCCGCACTACCGAGCGCAGCGACCCCTTTCTTTCCGAAGCCCAAGCCGAGGGGGAAAGCGAAGCGAGTAATGACACATCGCTGTATCGCGCCGCCATCACGCTGGTTATTAGCCTCGCCGTGCTGCTGCTCGGCTCCCGCTTGCTGGTCTCCGGCGCCTCAAACCTCGCAACCATGATGGGCGTCAGTGATCTGGTCATCGGCTTGTCCATCGTGGCCATCGGGACCAGCCTACCGGAATTGGCCGCCACCATCGCCGCTGTCCGCAAGCAGGAAGACGACATGGCCATCGGCAACATTCTCGGATCGAACATGTTCAACATACTCGGTGTTCTGGGCCTGGCGGGCGCGATCGCGCCGAGCGCCATCGAACGCACGATACTCTGGCGGGACTTTCCGGCGATGTTCGCCGTGACATTGGGCGTCTTCGCTATAATTTGGCACCCGGGAGAACCGCATCGATTACGTCGATGGCACGGCGTGATACTCGTATTGATCTTCGCGGCCTACCAAATTCTGCTGTTTGACGCCCACGCTTCTTAAGTAAGGTGTCCGACAGACAACACACCAAAGGCGTGCGAGCAGGCCGGCTGCTGGCGTAATATGCCTGCGTACTCACGACACATACCCCATGAATAGCGAAGCAGTGAAAAAAATGGCCCTCGCCGTTTTGGAAACGGAGGCCGATGCGGTGTTGGCGTTGCGGGAGAGGATCGACCACAACTTCGTCCTCGCCTGCCAGCACCTGTGGAATTGTTCTGGCCGCATCGTTGTCACCGGAATGGGCAAATCCGGGCATGTGGGAACCAAAATCGCGGCCACCCTCGCCAGCACGGGGAGTCCCGCATTTTTTCTTCATCCCGCAGAGGCCAGCCACGGCGACTTGGGGATGATCACCGCGCAAGACGTGGTTCTCGCCCTATCCAACTCGGGCGAAACGCGCGAGATTCTTGAAATCCTCCCCATCATCAAGCGTCAAGGCGTCGCCTTAATTGCCATGACCGGAAACCCCCGCTCCACCCTGGCTAAAGCGGCAACCGTCAATATCGACGTAACGGTTGAAAAAGAAGCGTGTCCTTTAGGGCTCGCCCCAACCGCCAGTACCACTGCAACACTGGCCATGGGCGATGCCCTGGCTATTTCACTGCTGGAGTCCCGCGGCTTCACCGAGGAGGATTTTGCCCGCTCGCATCCCGGCGGCACCTTGGGCAAGCGACTCCTGCTGCGGGTCGAAGACCTGATGCACGCCGGGGCGACGACCCCCAGGGTGCGCGCCGGTGCCACGATAGCCGATGCCCTGGTGGAAATGACCCAAAAAGGGCTTGGCATGACGACCATCGTCGATGCCGAAGGCCACCTTCAGGGTGTCTTTACCGACGGAGATTTACGGCGCGCATTGGCACAACCGGCCGACATTCAAAACACGCCGATTGAACGAGTCATGACCCGAAACGGTCACAGGGTGAACAGCCAAATCCTGGCAGCGGAAGCTTTGAATGTGATGCAAACATACAAGATCCAACAGCTTGTGGTCGTGGACGACGAGGAGCGAGTCATCGGCGCCTTGACCATGCATGACCTACTTCGGGCAGGCGTGGCATGAAGGTCAACGATTCGATCAGGGGGCGGGCACAGCACATACGCCTGGTGGTGTTTGATGTGGACGGCGTATTAACCGACGGCCGGATCTATCTCACCCCCGAGGGGCCGGAGATGAAGGTATTCCACGCCCGCGACGGCATGGGTATTCGGCTGCTTCGTGAACACGGCATCGAGGTGGCCGTCATCTCCGGGCGACAGTCAGAGGTCGTTAACCGTCGCATGAACGCCCTGAACGTGGCTCACGTTATTCAAGGGCAAGACGAAAAAACCGACGCTCTTCGCAAACTCACGGAGCAACTGGCCATTCCACTATCCCATTGCGCCTTCATCGGCGATGACGTCATCGACATTCCACCCATGCAGGCGGTGGGGCTGGCCTGTGCGGTGGCGGACGCGCACCCTGCTGTCCGGCGCCACGCCCATTGGATTACAACGGCAACCGGCGGACATGGCGCCGCGCGCGAGGTGTGCGACATGATTCTAATGGCACAGGAGCGACTGCCGCCGGCACTGATGCCCGATCCATGCTGAACCCACGCCGAGCCATGCTGTTAGGCGTCGTGGCATTTCTGGTCCTTGGCAGCTGGCTGGTCTTACGGCAGACCGATGCGCCAGAAAACGATTCGGCACTGAATCAAAGCGCCCAAGCGGATTATTATTTGTCCGACAGTCGCTTGCGAGTCCACGACAAGCAAGGGGTGTTGCGCTATGAAGTCACCTCCTCCTCGGCTGAACACTTCCCCCAGACGCGGCAAACACAACTTTTGGAAGTGGCCATGGTTTTTTCGCCACAACAGGATGACGTTTGGTTCCTAACCGCGCGAACCGCCACGCTGCCCGATGATCGAGACGCCATCGCCGAGCTCGTCGGCGAGGTGAAACTCCACGCAACATCGAACAAGGGGGATCGGTTGCATTTGAGTACGCCTCGCATGCAGGTCCTCCCGGACACCGAAAAACTGTGGACCGATTCGGGCGTTCTGATTCAAGGTCGCGGCGTCGAGATCTCGGCTCAACGCCTGGAGGCCCACATGTCGACACAACGCCTTCAACTCGCTGGCCAGGTTCAAACACGTTATGCAGTCGAAACACCGTAAGCCGCCGCAAACAACATCAAACCAGAAATTGGCCATTCTCCGCCAACTCGCCGCCACCCTGGGCGTCGGGGCGCTGATGTTGGCGCTTGTTGGCGGGATATCTGCCTCGGCTCAAGGGGCGGATGATTCCATTCTCATTGAGGCAGACACCGCCGAGTTGGATCAAGTCACCGGCACAGGCACATACCGCGGACGGGTCCGTATCTCCCGGGTCGATCTCAAGATCGCAGGCGAACGGGTCACCATCAGGCAAAACGAACGGGGGCAACCGTCATCTTTAACAATCGAAGGCAATCCGGCGCGTTTCAGTCAAGCCGCCACCGCCACCCAGGACGCATTGGAAGCCAGTGCCCAGCTTGTGGAGTACGACGCTCAGCAAGAGATCATCACCCTCACCGGCAATGCCCAAGTGATACGCGGTAGCGATGAAATCAAGGCGAGTGAAATCCGCTACGACCGCCGCACCGGTCAGCTACAGGCCAAAGGTTCCGACCAACCGGATGGGCGCGTGCGAATCATATTCCAAGCCAACGGCGAGCAGCCCGACACGCCATGAGTGTGCTGCTGGCCGAACAACTGGAAAAACGTTTCCGCGGCCGAAGCGTCGTTGACGGTGTCTCGCTCAAGGTCCATACCGGCGAGGTGGTCGGGCTGCTGGGTCCCAACGGGGCTGGTAAAACCACCACCTTTTACATCATGCTAGGACTCATCACCGCCGACGGCGGCCGAATCTCCTTAGGTGAGCGTGATTTAACCCGGTTACCCATCCACGCACGGGCCCGCCTCGGCGTCGGTTATCTTCCTCAGGAAGCATCCGTGTTTCGCAAGCTCTCCGTCGACGATAACTTAATGGCAGTGCTGGAACTCCGGCCGGGCCTCACTCGCAAGCAACGCCAGGAAACGCGGGATCAGCTGCTGGAAGAATTCCACATCGCCCACATCCGGGACAGCAAAGGTTACAGTTTGTCGGGTGGGGAACGACGGCGGGTGGAAATCGCCCGCGCACTGGCAAGTGATCCGCGTTTTATTTTGCTAGACGAACCGTTTGCGGGGGTCGATCCCATTTCAGTCATCGACATCCAGCGGATCGTGGCCCATCTGTGCGACCGTGGGATCGGCGTTCTGATCACGGACCACAATGTTCGAGAAACGCTTGGAATCTGCAGCCGGGCTTATATTTTAAATGCCGGAAGCGTGATCGCCGAAGGCGCGCCGGAAAAGATACTTGCGAATGAAACCGTTCGCGAAGTATACCTTGGGAAAGACTTCCGGCTGTGATCAGCTTCCGTTCGTGGGGAAACGGGCCGACCGCCGACTATCGCGACATAACCTGCCGAAGCAGGGTCGCATAACCTCCCCCGAGCCAGACTGAACATCAACCCCGTCAACCGATTAGCCGTTGATAGGCCCCTGCAACCAATCGCGTCTAAGGCTGAACTGCACCTTAGCCGCTAACAGAGTAGAATTTTAAACTGAACGATCTAAGTATCTTCTGGCGCAAGCGACACTGATGAAGCAATCCTTACAACTCAAGCTCGGCCAACGTCTGACTATGACACCGCAGTTGCAACAAGCAATTCGCTTGTTGCAACTGTCGACCATTGAATTACAACAAGAGATCCAGACCGCCCTAGAAGCCAACATGATGCTGGAGGCTGGGGAACCCACATCGGAAGACGAAACACCCGAAGCCAGCGCCAACGAGCTGGACAACCGGGAGTCGGAAACCTCTGGCGAAACGTCCGACACGCCTGAGTACGAGTCGGCTGAAGCGGCCGACGACGAAACCTGGAGCGACCCTTGGCGGGAAACAGAAGACACGGGGTATGGCAACAACAGCAGCGGCGACGGCTGGGATTTCAATCAAACTCCCGACAACAGCGGGGATGACCTGCACGAATATTTGATGTGGCAGCTGGAACTGTCCCATTTCAGCGAAACGGACCATGCCATCGCCGTGGCGATCGTCGATGCCATCAACGATGACGGCTACTTCAGCGAAGATCTCGATGAGTTCGTCGCCGACATGGACAACTCGTTAGAAGTCGACCCCGACGAAGTACTGGCCGTACTCCACCGGATTCAACGATTCGACCCCATCGGTATCGGCGCGCGCGACCTCCAAGAAGCGTTGAGCATCCAACTCCGATCGTTGCCCCAAGACACACCCGGCCACGAGATCGCCACAGCCCTGGTCACCAACCACCTCGATCTACTCGCCGCGCGCGACTTCAACACCTTGATGCGAAAACTGAAAGTCGACGAGGACGAGCTGAAAACGGCGATTCAACTCATTCAACAAATGAACCCGCGCCCTGGCGCCCAGATCTCGACTAAAACCGCGGAATATGTGGTTCCGGACGTGTACGTCCGCAAAACCCCCAAAGGTTGGAAAGTCGACCTCAATCCCGATGTGACGCCTCACTTGCGGATCAACCGACTGTATGCCTCGTTAATCCGCCGATCCGACAGCAGCCGCGACAACGAAACCCTGAAACAACATTTGCAGGAAGCGCGTTGGTTCATCAAGAGCCTGCACAGCCGGAACGAAACCTTGCTCAAAGTGGCCTCATGTATTGTGGAGCGCCAACAGGCCTTCTTCGAGCACGGTGAGGAAGCCATGCAACCGATGGTGCTGCGCGAGATCGCCGAATCAGTGGAGATGCATGAAAGCACCGTATCCCGGGTTACCAATCAAAAGTTCATGCACACTCCCCGGGGCATTTTGGAATTCAAATATTTTTTCTCAAGCCATGTCAGCACGGCGGATGGTGGCGAATGCTCTGCAACGGCGATCCAAGCCATGATCCGCAAACTCATCGCTGCGGAGAACCCCCGCAAGCCCTTGAGTGATAACAAATTAGCACAAGAACTTATGAACGATGGCATTCATGTGGCACGCCGCACCGTCGCGAAATATCGCGAAGCAATGTCCATTCCGCCGTCAAACGAGCGCAAGCAACTTGTTTGATACTCGCTCCAAAACCAAAACCATGGGAGTGCGATATGAAAATCGACCTGACCGGACAGAATATCGAAGTGACCTCAGCCATTCGTGACTATGTGAACGAAAAGCTGGAACGGATACATCGCCACTTGGAACACGCCGGTGACGCCCATGTGGTGCTGCGCGTTGAGAAAGAGCGGCACACCGCGGAAGCCAAGATTCCGGTCAACGGTGGCGCACTGTTCGCTGAATCAACCGCTGCCAGCATGTATGCAGCCGTCGACGACTTGGCCGATAAATTGGATCGCCAAGCCAAAAAGTATAAAGACAAGTTGACCGACCACCACAATCGCGAAGCGCGTAAATCGGATCTCTACTCCTGACGCGGAACCACACGCCGAGTCGGCCGTCGGAAATGTCTGCCCCCTTCGTGAGCTCCTGATCAGCGCGCCTGGGGTCATAAGCAGCTGTCCGGCACCGACAACAGCTTTCCGGTAGACCGAGAGGTTAAAACCAAACTTCGAACCATGAACGACAATAACAATATCGGCATCCTCCTCCAGCCCGACCGCGTTATGATTTGCCACGATATTCGTAGCAAGAAGCGATTGCTTGAAAAAATCAGCGAAATCCTCGCCGGCGCCGAGCCGGGCCTGACGGAAATGGACGTCCGGGACTGCCTGCTCAAACGCGAACGCCTTGGTAGTACCGGCTTGGGTCATGGCGTGGCGATGCCACACGGACGAATCGCGGGTATCGATCGCAGCCTCGCCTGTTTTGTCAAACTGACGCCACCGGTGGATTACGATGCAGCGGACGGAGAACCCGTCGACTTGGTCATGGCGATACTGATGCCGGAGAGCTGTAGCGATACTGATCTGCGTTTGCTCCCTCAGCTGTCTCAACAGTTGGGTGACAGGAACCTATGCGAGCGGCTCCGCCGGATTCAACGGGAGGAGTTGTTGTTCAACGCACTACAGCCGAGCCGACCTCAGGCAATCGTCAACGAATAGGCCCAGTTGCCTTCGCTCTATTTTGGGGATTTGTCGATCTTCGCGGGCACCCACCGCGCCCTACCGAAATACGCGAGAGATCCGGTGGGAACATGATAGTCGTCAAACGGTCATACTCATTCGGAAAACAATGTGTCACAGTGGGGCGATGTAGGTCGGTCATGACCGCCACATCCCCTTCTCACCACGGCAACTCGAAATGAAACTGATCGTACTCAGCGGCTTGTCTGGCGCCGGCAAGAGTGTGGCTCTGCACATGCTGGAAGACCTCGGCTACTACTGCATTGATAACATCCCGGTTTCCCTTTTGGAGCCGTTGATCGACGACATGCGCGATGACAAATTCCAGACGCTGACCGCCGTCGGAATCGACTCACGCTCCCGGGTTGGCGACACCGGCACCTTTGGGGAACGCATCGGCCGGTTTCGAAACCGAGGCATCGAGGTCGAAACGCTCTTCCTCCAGGCTGACCCCGAAATCATCATCAAACGCTACAGCGAAACCCGACGACGACACCCCCTCAGCGACCGACAAACGCCTTTAGCTGAAGCCATCGAACGCGAACGGACCTTGCTCCACCCCATCGCCGAGCAAGCCGACATGGTGATCGATACCAGCCGCAAAACGGTTCACGAGTTACGGGATTTGATTCGCGACAGAGTGCACGGCCGGGAAGGTCTGCTCTCCTTGTTATTCCAGTCTTTTGGTTTCAAACACGGGATCCCCACCGATGCGGATTTCGTGTTCGACATTCGCTGCTTACCCAACCCACATTGGCAACCGGACCTGCGTGCGATGACGGGCAAAGATCAGGCCGTAGTCGACTATCTCAACGCCGATCCCCTAGCCGAGGAAATGTACCAGGACATCCGAACTTATCTGGAACGCTGGCTACCCCGTTTCGAATCGGAAAACCGCAGTTACATGACGGTGGCCATCGGTTGTACTGGCGGACAACACCGTTCCGTTTATTTCGTCGAGCGTCTCGCAACAGATTTCGCTCGGCATCAACGCCGGGTTCTCATCCGGCACACCGAACTGCCTTAGCGTCGATAATGCCCGAGCACGGCGCCGCCTCCCACTCAGCCGACACCACCGACAAACCCCATGTATTCATTCTTAAGCCACGATCGAGCGGATCGGCGACGCGGGCTGGTATCGTCTTCCGTGGACGCCGCAACGGTCCCCGAGTAAACTTTCGAACGCGACAGTGGGACGAACAATGAGGCCAACCCCGTCCGGGCGAGAACGACCCATGTCGGTCTACCGGGAGCCGGATGTTTAAGCGCACCGATGGTGATTTCGATCGCCCATGGCCCGGATTGCCGGTAGAAGCCCGGACAATCCACATCTGAACATTCCGACACAACACGTCCTGCGAACTCGATTTCGACACCGGCAAGCACAAGTTTTCATGCCATTGCCGCGCCGCTATTTTCCGGAACTGTCACCATGAGCGAATCCGCCAGCCAAGCCACAACCAGCCGGCAACTGGAAGCCATCACGAACGCGCTGACGAGCGGCACCTTTCAACAGGCCCGCCGCCTGCTGAGCGCCCTCCATCCTGCCGAAATTGGTCTGCTTCTGGAGTCGACACCGTCACCCGAGCGGGAATTGATCTTCGAACTGGTCAGCCCAGACGACGAAGGGGAGGTGTTGCTGCATGTCAACGATGAGGTTCGCGCAGGCCTGATCAACGCGATGGACCAGGAGCAACTAGTAGCCGCCACCCAGAACCTGGATATGGATGACCTGGCGGACATCATCAGCGACCTACCCAGGGCGGTGATCGGGCAAGTGTTGCGCGCCATGGACCAGCAAGAGAGAGCGCGCCTGGAAGCCGTATTGGCCTACCCGGAAGACAGTGCTGGCGGTCTGATGAACACAGACACGGTCACGGTCAGGCCCGACGTCAGCATTGACGTGGTTCTCCGGTACCTGCGCGTGCGGGGTAAACTCCCCGAACTTACCGACGCGTTAATCATCGTCGATCGTTACGGCCACTACGTGGGTATGCTGCCCATCGCGGAGCTGTTCATCGGTGATCCCGAAGCAACCGTGGCCGATGTCATGATCACTGACGCCGAACCCATTCCGGTAGCCACCCCCTCGCAACAAGTCGCAAAGATCTTTGAAGACCGCGATCTGATCTCGGCCCCCGTGGTCAACGAAACCGGCGTCGTGGTAGGCCGAATCACTATCGATGACGTGGTCGACGTGATTCGCGAAGAAGCCGAGCACTCCCTTTTGAGCATGGCCGGTCTCGACGAAGAAGAAGATATGTTTGCGCCCGTAATCACCAGCTTTCAGCGGCGCTCAGTTTGGTTAGGTGCCAACCTGTTAACAGCTTTCGCCGCATCGGCGGTTGTCGGACTGTATCAACCCACGATTGAGAAAGTTGTCGCCCTGGCAGTTCTGATGCCCGTTGTCGCCAGCATGGGAGGTATCGCTGGCAGCCAAACGCTGACGCTGATGATCCGGGGTCTGGCGCTCGGCCAACTGGGTCGCAGCAACACCGGCAAACTGATGAGCAAGGAGCTTGCCTTGGGATTGCTCAACGGCGTGGCATGGGCCTTGGTGGTTTCAGTCATTGCCTTGTTGTGGTTCGGCAGCGCCTCCCTGGGCCTCGTGATTGCCATGGCCTTGATCGCAAATCTGCTAGTCGCCGCACTCTCCGGCGTACTGATCCCGCTGATTCTCAAGCGCTTTGGGGTCGATCCGGCGCTCGCCGGTCATGTCATTTTGACCACCGTGACCGATGTGGTCGGCTTTTTCATATTTCTCGGCCTGGGCAGCGTTTTGCTGCTGTGAAAGCCACCGCGCGGTCCACGACGCGTGACCAAAGCTTTTCCGCCGCTTGCCGACAACCGATAAAGTAGAGGCGAGCCAGCTATGAGCGCAGCGAAAAAACTGAAAATCTTGGTTGCAGATGACTCACGCGTCATGCAGGAGTCGATCCGGCGATTCCTCGAACCCCAACACGAGGTCATCACCGTTGCGGACGGCGAAGCCGCCTGGGACACACTCCAGGCCGACACATTCGATTTGCTGATCAGCGACATCTCCATGCCGAACCTAGACGGCTACGGGCTGATCTGTCGCATCCGGGGCGCAAGCCCGGAGGAAAACTACCAACGCATCCCGATCATCGTAATCACCGGACTGGAAGATAATGTCGTCCGAGTCCGGGCATTCGCCTGCGGTGCCGATAACTTCATCCCCAAACCGGTGACTCGGGAGACGCTCCTAAAGAATATCGCTTCGGAATTGACCCAACGACGACAATCCTGCGCTGAGCGTGAATCAACCCGTGCGCCGGTGACCGCTGACGCGTTCAATGCATCCCTTGATACACTGTTACGACAAACTGATGACGCACACCCGGTATCATTGGTGTGGGTCACTGCTCACGCGCCGGAAGAAATTCTCGAGCAGTACGAAAATGAGTTGGGCTACTGGCTGACTCAGGTCGCTGGCGCGCGGCAGAGAGCGAGCGACGTACTTGGCCAACTGCAACCCGCCAGTTGCACCCTACTATTACCGGAAACGGATCAACTGACCGCGATGACCATGGCCGAACGGCTCTATTCCGACTTCGCCGCCCATCCGTTACCGCTCGGCCCGGTATCGGCGCTGGTCACGCCTGTGGTGGGCTACGCGACGGCCGATCAAGCGCAGATCACCACCAAAGCATTCATCCATCAGGCCCTGGCTGCGGCCGAAGCAAGTCACGAGAACATTGCGGTGGAGATGGAAGAGTCCGTCATCGAACAACCCACATTGGATCAAGCAGCGGCCATGCTTCAAAATGGCGAGGAAGGTAAACTGCTACCATACGCCGCAGACATCATGGCGCGAATGTTGCCGCTGTTGGACACTTGTACGGACCAACTCGGCATGGATGTGGATAAAGAACTGTCCACGTTACGCGCCAAGCTGGAGTTCTTCCTATGAGTACGGGCGCGCAAGCTGTTAATATTCCCGCCTGATCGAACACACCTCGGAACCATTTGCACAACCTCACAAGGAATGGCTGGACGCTTCAATGGACGACGGAAAAACCCTAACCGCCTTCCTCAGCGAAGAACGTAAACGCAACCCTCACGTAACTGAAGATTTGGCCGGCGTGGTCGAAGACATGGCACGCGCCTGCAAACTCATCGCACACAAAGTGAGCCGCGGCGCCCTATCAAACGTATTGGGGAGTGCCGGCTCGCAAAACATCCAAGGCGAGACCCAAAAGAAACTGGACATCATCGCCAATGACATTGTGCTCCAGTGTCACGAATCCACCGGCCGGGTGGCCGCGATGGCCTCGGAGGAGATGGACTCCATTTACCTGTTACCCATCGGGGCACGTCGCGGTGACTACCTGTTGGTTTTCGACCCGTTAGACGGGTCGACGAACATCGATGTGAACCTGTCCATCGGCACGATCTTTTCGATACTGCCCTGCCCGCGAGGGGTCAACGAACCACGCGAAGAAGACTTCTTACAGCCGGGTCGCAACCAGGTCTGCGCGGGGTATGTCGTCTACGGACCGTCGACTGTTCTTGTATTATCGCTCGGCAGCGGGGTCCACAGCTTCACCCTGGATCGCAACATCGGCGAATTCATCCACTGCGCCGGCCAAATACAAATCCCGAAAGACACGGCGGAATATGCGATCAACAGTTCAAACCGGCGCTTTTGGGAACCCCCGATCGCCCGTTACATCGACGAATGCAAAGCCGGCGCGGCCGGTCCGCGCGAGAAAAACTTCAACATGCGCTGGGTTGGCGCCATGGTCGCAGACTGCCACCGGGTAATCTGCCGTGGAGGCATATTTCTGTACCCACGGGATACCCGGGATCCCAATAAACCGGGGAAACTTCGCCTACTCTATGAGGCCAACCCCATCTCTTACCTGTTTGAACAGGCCGGGGGTGAATGCACCACCGGTTATCAATCGATCTTGGATATCACACCCGAAACACTCCACCAAAGGGTACCCGTGATTGTGGGTTCGGCCCACGAAGTCGCTCAGGTCCGTTCTTATCACGAGACCGACGAAAACTAAAAAACTCGTGAAGTGGCGCGGCGCGAAATATCGCGGCGCGCCACTGCCGATTCTGTTGGTCATGCTTGATCGACTGCTTTAAGTTCTTCATACAGACAGGCTAAAATCGCCAAAACACACGCAACCCCGCCCCTCCTAACCCGTGCGGATATCCGTACCGGGGCCATTGCCACCGAGGGTTGTCATGGCCAATCTGACCCCAGGCGGACCCGACACTCAACATGCAGTACTGCGACGCTCTGATTGTGGGCGCAGGCCCGGCCGGATCGACATTGGCTTGGCGCTTGACGCAAGCGGGCTACAACGTACACATTGTCGACCGCGCCACATTTCCTCGCGAGACACCTTGTGCCGGATGGATTACGCCACAGGTTGTCGAGTCTTTGGAGCTGAGTCTTCTTGACTATGGCGAGAGCCATACACTGCAACCGGTTTCCGCTTTCGTCACCGGTATCATTGGTCGCGAACCGCTGTTTACCGGTTACCGAGAACCCGTCGGTTACGGTGTTATACGATCCGAGTTTGACCATTATCTGCTAGAAAGATCCGGGGCGAGATACCACCTCAGCCAAGCCGTGGAGTGTATTCGGCGACATCAGGGACTGTGGGAAATCAACGAGCGCTTCCGCACACCCTTACTGATCGGCGCCGGCGGTCGTTTCTGCCCCGTCGCTCGACACCTCGGCACCG
This sequence comes from Pseudomonadota bacterium, assembly GCA_034189865.1. Taxonomy (NCBI): domain Bacteria; kingdom Pseudomonadati; phylum Pseudomonadota; species Pseudomonadota bacterium. The sequence goes on from JAXHTV010000015.1 coordinate 55,948, forward strand.
ACCGGGGCTGCCCGGAACGCGCCGTATCCGGCGAAGTGATGGAATGGCGACTGGACGCTTGGCAAAAAGCGAACTGTCCCAGTCGCGGAAAGGCAGCGGAATTGTATTTTTACCCGGATCTTAAAGGCTACGGTTGGATCTTTCGGAAGCACGATTACCTCAACATCGGACTGCGTCGGGACGACGCGCACGAGCCGAACGCACACTTTGAAAACTTTGTTCACTGGCTGCAGGAGACCCGCCGCGTGCCGTTCGATCTGAGCCCCAACCGCCGGGAAGATGCCTATCTGACCCACACCAGCTCAAACCAAACGATAGCGGCCGAGGGAATACTGTTGATTGGAGATGCCGCCGACATAGCTCCAGCACAAAGCGACGAAGGCATCCGCACGGCGGTAGAGTCCGCTCTTATCGCCGCTCACGCCATCGGCAACGCCCCAGGCGATTACTCCGAAACCAACCTGAGAGGTTACGAGTACCGACTCCGTTCCCATTTTGGTCGACGTTCGTTGGGCAAGCGAATTCACTCGGATACACCCATCGCCTCCGCCCTCCGCCGTCGGATGGGTACTTGGTTACTTGAACACCCGACCTTTGTCGAGAAAATCCTGCTGAACCGCTGGCTGCTCCGTCGCCATGAATCGCCTTGGCTGACACCCAAAACTGCCTCGAGAGTTCAGTTCTCATCAACCAACAGTCCGCAGATAGACCCCACCGACTGAAACCACCCATCAAGCCAACCCCGACTCGTTCAAACACCGCGGCATTGGAAAACAAAAAAGGAGGGCGCATGGCCCTCCTAATGGAAACACTGAAGCTATCGCTTTGTTATTCGATACGAACCCAAGTACGGTTAGTTAGGGAGCGATGGCAGTGGCCAGCCAACCGTAGACGGCGGCTTTGCCGTAAGAAAAGCCAATCTTGAGGTCCAACACGTCATCAGCGAAATCGCCGGTGAAGTCGTCGGCTTGAATTTCCTCAAGGACTCCGGCTTTGAAACCATTGAACAGGGACGCGTAGCCGAAAACGGTGGAAGCTTTTGACAAAAGCTCAGGATTCAAAGCGATGTCAATGATAATGTCGCCGATAACGCCTTGGCCACTGACGGCTTGGAGGTCGGTATCGGTCATCGGCGCCAGTTCGGCATTCGCGGCGAAGGGGGAAGCAACCAAAGCGGCGGCCAACATCGAGCTTTTCACGATCTTGTTCATGAGATCACTCCGTATATCTCTGGAAAGTTGGAAACTTAGTGGGTATCTGGATAGTGACAGCGTAGTTCGCGTCTACCCGAAGGAGATCGTACCGCAGCGAATCGAACAATCAAACGAATTTTATTGAAGATTTTGTTTCACAATCGAATATTCTAATAGTTTTAGTTAATTTAATTTTCTTTACCAATACAAAATTGATGACACGAGCTATCAATTTTATTCATATTAATAGAAAACAATTACCAACAAAAAACCCCATGGCACAAACGTCGCGCTACGGGAATATAAGCTTAATATACTGATTTAAATATCTATTATAAAAAAATCACAAGGGACCAGGGGAATCCAGCGCTGCCTTTGACCAGGAAAGCTGCAACGGTCGCCAAAAAAACGGCGGGGCGCAGACCCTGCAGCGGTAAAATGTCACAAAATATTCAAATTCGATCACGAAGGCGGCCAATCCCCCCGCAGAGCGCTGCCTCAAGGAAAGGTTTCACGACGATAGATCTGGCGATTCAACCCCCCATATAAACCAAAGCTCGCACGCGCGGCGGGGTTTTCCTCGAAGCTGTCGTCGCCATCCTTATCGACCTGGAGCCAGAAGTAGCTCGGCAACAGATCCCAGTCCACGGCCACATCGCCCACTTGATTCGGCGCGGCGAGGGTCACCGATCCGAGACCACCGACGATCTGAACATCCGTCACCGCCGTCTGGCTGTAGGTGGTATCCCCCACAACCGCGGCGGACAACACAACCTCGGACGCGGCCGCCAGACTCCCATCGGTGCAGCTATCGGCGCCATTGACAACAAAACCAGTAGTCCCCCCCAGATCGGCGAAATACTCCACTCGCACCGCCAAGGCCAGGGGCAACAATTCGGACCCGAACGCATTGACGAGCCTGAGCTGCCCAAACCGCATTTGTTGATTGCCGCCGGCGAACGCCATGCCGGCACCGGGTGTGGCGTCACCAAACCGGATGGGATTGCCCGTATACACCACGCCATCCCCGTCGGCCACGTCCGCACTGAGACTCAGCTCGGCATCGAATGGCACCAGCGGGACGGTACGAATAAGCGCCAGGCCGCCACCATCGGCAAACGCCAACGCCGTGCTGCCATCGCCGTTGTCCGTCACCACTGGATCGTTGGCGGGCAAGTCGGCCTCATCCACCGCCAACGTCGACTCCGTGTAGCTACGGTTGGTCACCGTCGCGTCGGAAATCTTGTTTAACGAACCGGTGTAGTTCGCCGTGATGGCCCCGAAGGCATTGACAGCCGTGACAGTAGCCACCGGCGCGGTCAAATAGAAGAAGGGTTGTCCAACGTAGGTGAAACTGCCACAGGCGGGGCTCAACACCGGCGTGTTGTAGCTTACGGAAAAGTCGTCCGGAACAAAGCGCCCCACCGCCACTGGCGTCGATTCAATTTGCCGGCGAGCTAACGGCGTCCCGTCAGCGGCATCGACACTGGCAAAGAGCGTATCGACCGCCTGAAGTTGGATCGCACCCACTTCAGAATAGGTCACGCTGTCGCTGCGAGCCACACCACCAATGGTGGTCCAAGCACCAGTGTTGACGGCGCCCATGCTCGCACCGAGCACGGAAGAAATTAATTGTAGCTCCGGCGTTCCGTCATAACCGGGCGTCGTGATTCCCCCACCGCTGCGGGCCGTCACGGTTGTAGTGAACGGTCGGCCGGCCTTATGGATCGGCGTGGCCGACATGGTCGTGGCGTTAAGGGTCCGGCTCGCTCCCGGAGTGCTCGGGTCGGTATCGGTGGCAACCAATTCAAAATCGCCGGGGCGGATCGCAAAGGCATCCGAACTACAGGAAGTGTCGGTGGTGGGATCGGTGGCATCCCGGGTACCGATTAATTGCAAACGCGCCTCAGCAAGCGCATTACTATAAGCGGGTAGCGAAACGGTCAGCGGGTTGGAGGTATTGAACACGGCAGAAGCCAGCAGCACGTTGACCTGGCCACCCCAACTGCTGCGACAGCCGGTCACCGGATCCAAGGCGCCCGAGTTATCTCCGGCATCCAGCAGCCGAATCTCGACGGTGCCGTCGTAATTCGACTTCAGCGCGTCACCGGCCTCGGTCAAGGCCGCAATGTCCAACACGATGGCATCGCCGACCACCTGGGTAAAAATGGGCCCGGTGATCGGTGATGATGCGACTTCGACCGCATTGAAACGACCGGGATCGCCACCGGTACTCACCGTTCCCACCAGGATGATGTCGTCCCAGGACACATCATCACGATCACTGCCGCTGAAAGGCATCCCCGACTCGACGCGAAGGGTATGCGATCCTGCGGACAGACTCAGGCTGGTGGCGATCGTCCATGGATCGGCGTCGGCATCCAACGTACCCACCAGATTCCCGTCGACCAGGACACGTCCCGGGCTGTAGCCGGACGCTGCGACGTCTCGCAGGCGATAAAATCGGATCTCGGTAAAAACCCGGTCCTCGGGAATGGTAAAGCTGATATCTAAAGTATTGCTTTCCGGCGCATCGGGATAGTAGCGCCCGGCGTAGTCTCCTCCGGAGGGATCAGTGCTGTCGCCGATGTGACGGCGGCGGTTCAGGTTGACCGCACTGGTGGTTTCGCCCGACTGCGTTAGAAGCGTGATGGACGAAAAGCTCAGATCATTCTGCTCATCGGCCGTCCAATCGCTACACAACACCGGCTCATCGCTGAAAAGATAACGATTGTTGATACAGTGGGGATCCAAGGCAATGGTGTGCACTCCCGGCGACAGGCTCAAAGGCGATGACAAGGTGACCAAAACCGACGAAGTCCCACTCGCCGAGCGCCGACCTCGAAAAGCGCCATCGATGTAAAGATCCAGGTACCAAGTACTCCCGCTTTCTTCGACGATGGGGGTATTGAGCCGAACATGCGTGACCGTGACTGCCTCGGTTAAGTAGAAGCGGCTCGGATAACTGTACATTTCGGTCCGACGCACCGGTTCGCTTGGCACATAACTACCGCTCGTCCCGTCACCCACATGCTGCCACCCCTCTAGCACCACGTCTGCGCTGGCCGTGTGCACCATCGCGGCGAGTAAGAACGAAAGAACAACACGCCACCGAGTACTCATGGCGCCGCCCCCATCAATTTACTGCTCAGCCGCCGGGCAACGAAGTCCCGGCCGCCCCAGCTACCCCGCTCAGCAGTCACCGTAATTTGATACAGCGGCACGTCGGTGCTTCCGAGACGGTGCACGCTTTGGGTACAACTGACGCTGATGGCGAATCCATTCAGCGCGCCCTCACTCAATGAGAAATTGGTATTGCCGCAACTGCCCTCCTGGAGCGCCTTGTAGGCCGCCCACTCCATGCCGGCATGGGCCGCGAGATAGGCCCGCGAAGACTCCGCTGCCAACCCGGCACTGGCGTGCTGCACGCCGCTGATGGTCACCATGAACGCACCCAGGCTGGACAGAATCACCAGCAAGAAAATCGCCGATATCAGTGAGAACCCCTCCTGGGGACTCGAGTCCACGATCCGGAACTGGCCCCGGTCCATCACGGCACGTTGTCCACATGCAATTGACGCATCAGACGAACCTGCTCGCCCTTCGACTCCAGCACCACCGCCAGGGTCGCCAATCCATCGCGTTGTGCCGTATCCAGTGTTTGATAAGTCCAACTACAGGAGGCCACCTGGTTGGTCACCAGCGCGCCATCGTCGGGAGCAAAATCGGCCGCGGTGTTGGGCTGAGCCGCGCCGAAGTTGTATCCGCTATAACGTCTCAGCTCTCCATTTTCACAGACATAACTCACCGCGGAATCCACTAGAAAAACCCGACGCCCCGGCGAATCAAAGGGAAATTGATGAGCCGCCGACAAGCTCACCCGGTATTCCGTTCCGCTACCGGTCGGCCCGGTTACCCCCGAAACCGTAATCACGGTGCCAACCGGCGTCATGACGCTGTCGAGATAGGGATTGGCTCCGGGCTGACCGAGCGGGTAAATCGCCAGGTGGTGACCACTGAAGGTGCCGGCGCCACCCAGCGGCCCCAAGACGTTGAACTGATCATCCGGCGCGGAGAAAACCAAGCGCGTTGCGGGATCACCGGGCGGCTCAGCACGATAGCGGTCACCATCCACCGTGCGCAGCAGCTCCAAGGCGTTTCCGCTCACCCGCACGCTGTTGGGCAGGGCGGCGCGAATATCGCGGCTCATCTGCCGCAGTGCCACATCCGCCGAATCGGCCAAAGCGGCCCGGCGGCTTTGATCAACAAAGCTTTGCACCGGCCCGGTAACGAACGCACCCGCCCCGGCCGCCACGGCGCCGAGGATCACCACTACGACGATCAATTCGACCAGAGTCGTGCCGTGTTGCGAAAGCCCCATGCGCATCAGTAATCCGCCCGATACCCGGTCAAGGTGACATCAACCCGGTTGTTAAACACCACCCGCACGTCCACCCGGCGCACATCTGCAGTGGGTACGGTGTCTCCGCCGGGGCCGAGGGCGGTGGTTCCACCCACCGTGACACTCACGCGGTATCCGTCCAGACCGGACCAGGCAATTCCGGCCTGATCGCTCGGGGGTTGTTCATTTAACCCGTCGTAGTCCTGCACGTCGTCGTAGACTGACCGGCTTTCTCCGCTTTCGGCCCCACCGGTCTCGCCCCCGCCAGGATCGTCCAATGGCTTGAGGAGAATTTCCTCTAAATACGCCTCGGCAATCGCGATGGCTTGCTGGGTTAACTGGGGATCGACGCTACGCGTAATGTTCTGACTGAAAACGAGCAACACACCACCCAGCGAGATCGAGATAATGAGAATTGCCACCACCAACTCCACCAAGGTCGCACCGGCCATGGCGTTGTGAGCGCGAGGTACGTTCATAGCCCTTCGACAAATCCGGTTTCGGCGTGAATAACGAGCTGGTGACTTCCCACACTGAGTGTCGCGTTTGAGACCATATTGGTTCGGCCTTGGGCGTCGAAAAGCACCGTGATAGGCGTGGTCCCGCTGATGGTGACACCCGCCGGGGCTGTGCCTGAAAATCCGCTGGAACCGGTCGGGTGGGGCACGGCTTGGGTGTAGGTGCCTGCAGCGCAAAAGCCGGGCGGCTCGCTGAGCGAATAGCCGGTGGTGGTGATTTGCAGCTGAACCGGACAGGCCGTGGCGAGCGCACGTTTCTGCGCGAAACGTGCTGCCCCGGCAAGCTCTTCGAAAAAGCCTCGTTGATCGAAGGCTCGGGAATCGGCGAAACGGGGTATCGCCACGGCGGCGAGGATTCCCGTCAGCACGAGCACCATAATCAGTTCGACCAAGGTGAATCCCGCGCTTGCCGACCGCGGGCGGGCGAATGATGGTCGCATGGCATTCACATCCCGGTGGTCGCAGAAAACGGGCGGCTTTCGCCGCCCGCGGTTCGCTCAACCGATATCGCCGGACAGAGCAATCAGTGGATGATTAGCAGCCGCCAAGCGCGGGCGTGATATCCGGGGTGTCGTTGGCCGCGGACGGCTCCTCGTACGTGATGGTGCAGGCTCCCGGCGCACCGTCGACGGCAATGGTCACACTGGGCGGCGTCGTGGCGTTGGCCGTAGCCGTATAGCCATTCAGATCCTGCAGGGCCGCGACAATGCCGGTCGCTGTTCCCGCCGGATAGCCGTGAACCATATCGATGGTTGTCCCGCCGTCGGCGGTGACCGTGCCGGTGGCACCCGTTTGTCCGGTGGCCAAGGCCACGGCGTGAGTCAGTGCCGAGGCGCTACGAAGACTCCCCTCCAGTGCGTTGGCACTGGCCGTGCGCGCTTGGCCGGTCAGGTCAACGAATCTCGGTACCGCAAATGCGGCCAGGATTCCCAAAATTACAATGACAAAAACCAGTTCGATTAAAGTGAAGCCGGCTTGTTGATGTCTCGTTTTCATTTCTGCTTGCCCGTCCAGTTCGGTTATCGAATGTTGTTAGGTTCGCGCTCAACACGGAGCGGAACGGCAACCGCCACTTATCGCGCCTCCTATACTATCGACCTAATCGTCTCCCGCTTTAGGTATTCAGTTCGTGCAACTTAACAGCGAATGAGCCGAGGTAATGACAGATAGCGCTCCGCCGCGATGGATGTGGGACCGTCGGACACAACCACGCGCCAGCACGTCACCGAATCATTGTCGTCAGGCTCGAAAAAAGGACTGGGCGAGTAGCGCAGAACGCCAGCTTTCGAATTGAAATACCAAGCCCGAACTCTCGAGCCAGCCGAGACCGTGGACGCATCACCGCCGTACCACGACGGAAGATCAGGCAGCAGCAGGACCGGATTCGATCCATGAAGCGCTGCCAAATCCCGCCTCTGCCCAGCGGCGATACGCCGCATCACCTCGACGTGAAGCGCGCTGCGAAGTTCGGCACCGGTACGGACGACCTGCGTCTGCTCCACGGCGTTGGTTAACGCTGACAAGCGCCCGAGCATCAAACCCAGCAGGGTCACCCAAAGCAGGCAAATCAAGGCCCGTTCAAGGGGGGAGTGGCGCCGTACGATTCGCAACCTCCTGCTACGCCAGCGCGCCAGAGAGATCACGCTATCCGCCGCCGCTCATCAGGCCGTACATATCCCACATGGGCAGGAAAACCCCTAACGCCATCAGCAGCACCACACCGCCAACCGCCACGATAAGCAGCGGCTCAATGGTCGCGCTGAGGTTTTCCACATCGTAGTCCACTTCCCGTTCGTAGAAATCGGCTACTTCTTTCATCATGTCGTCGATGGACCCGGTCTCCTCGCCCACCGTCAGCATTTGCAACACCATCGGCGGGAACAGACCGGTCGTTCGGGCGGTTCGGCTTAAGGGGTCACCCCGCTCGATGCCGTTGCGCATCTCGACGACCCGTTCGGCAATGTAGGTATTGTCCACCGCCCGGCTGATCAGGGTCATGGCCTGGACAACGGGCACGCCAGAGCGAAATGACATATCGAAGGCCCGAGCAAACCGCGACAAGCTGGAGCGCAACATAATTGACCCGATCACCGGCAAGCGAAGCTTCAGCTTGTCCCAGCGATACCGACCCGATTCCGTCCGCAGGTAAGCCCGCGCGCCCATCACCAAGCCGGCCGTTGCCGCCCCCAGCAAATACCAGTAATTGATCACCACATCCGACATGCCGATCAATATCCGCGTGGGCAACGGCAGCGGGGCGCCCAGGCTTTCGAAAATCCGGGCGAAGGGAGGCACCACGACCGTGACAATCACACCGATAGCCACGGTTACCGCGATGAGGACGAAGAACGGATAACGGGCGGCCACTTTGACCCGATCGCGCGTGGTCTTTTCGAACGAAAGATAGTGATACAAACGAATAAACGCTTCGTCCAGACGGCCCGATTCCTCGCCGACGCGAATGATGCTGATAAAGATCGGTGAAAATACGGCGGGATG